>JAYTUF010000372.1:0-7552 GCA_043744755.1 Anatilimnocola sp. | reverse complement strand
CACAACCAAAGCAACACTCGATTTCGTCAAGCGTTGCTTGGTGAAGCCCCGGCGGGAGATAACCGTTGTCGTCGAAAGGTGGAATCATGTTTGTATATTATATCTGGGCACGGCTCGTCGGCGGCATTCCAAGTTTCAGAAATCAGGTTGCCACTTGGATCGGGTTGAATTTAGCCCGATTGCGTCGCAGCCGTGCTGCGAGCGAGTAGAGCCCTCCGCCCTGGAATGCAGCCAGCATGATGGCGATGCGATGACGTAGCCATACAATGGCTTGCGACGGCCCCCCAGTCTCACGCGGCGCGGTCATTGTTCACTTGGCGCAATTCTGTCGCGGAACTGGTTGGCGTTTGCCAGCGAATGCTTGATAGCAATCGATCTTCCGGTCAGGCGCCGCGTGTCTGGAGTCTCCCGGCCAATGATCGAATAGCGCGATGGCGCACGCATAATCGTTACATTCGGTAAAAGTTGCCGCTCCACTTGCCCGATAGATAGGGATGTTGCCCCTGCATCGGCTGGTGAGTGGTTTTTCGTACGAGGGATCGTCATGCAACTTCGATTTCGTTATCGCGGCTGGAAGGCCTGGTTGCTGGATCAGCGCTGCGAGTTGCGGGAGTTAACGGCGGCTCTGCAACCCGACGAGCTCGCGGTGGATGTCGGCGCGCACAAGGGGAGTTACTTGTGGGCGCTCAGCCGGGCAGTCAGGCAGGGCCAGGTCTTCGCCTTTGAGCCCCAGCCCGAGCTCGCCGAGTACATCCGCGAGGGTTGTGCGCAGACGGGACTCGCGAATGTCGTGGTCGAGAACGCGGGCGTGTCTGACGCCAGCGGCACCTTGACGCTGGCGATTCCGGAAAATCGTTTGCAAGAGGCTTCCTTCGAGCCGCGGCTGCGCGAGACGCACCAGTGCCGCACGGTCGAAGTCCCCACGGTTTCACTCGATCACTACTTTGCGAACGAAACGCGCCGGATTGGCGCCCTCAAGATCGACGTGGAAGGACACGAACTCTCGGTGCTGCGCGGCGCGCGGGAACTGCTCAAGCGGGATCAGCCGCTCGTGGTCTGCGAATGCGAGTCGCGGCACCTGGCCAGCGGCAACGTCACCACCACGCTGCAGTGGTTTGCGGAACAGGGTTACGGAGGCCACTTTGTGAACGAGGGGCGACTGGTTCCGCTCGACGATTTTGAGCCAGCCAGGCATCAGCGGTCCGAGGGAGAGCAATTCTGGGCGCAGCGCGGGTATTGCAACAACTTCGTCTTCCGGCCGCAGGAAATTGCCGACACGCTACCGTTCGATGAGCGGATGACCATCCCCTTTCCGCAGCGACAGGTTTTACCGCAACGACGCGTGCTTTCGACAGAGCGAGCGCGCGGGCGGCAATCGCGGGCAGCTTGAGTTGTCTGGTAAGCGGACTGGGATGAAACCAGGGGCGATATTGAACGGCCGCTAGCTAATGGCGGCCGTTGCTCTTGACCTGGGTCGCAACAGCCGACTACAAGCGGGCAGCGAACCTATTTTGTGAAGCGAGGCCCGCATGCGCCCTCTGTCCGTCATCATCCCTTGCAAGAATGAGCAGCAGAACATCGGGGACTGCCTTCGCTCGTTGCAGGGACTCGCCGACGAAATCATTGTCGCCGACAACGGTTCGACCGACGCCACGCTCGAGATTGTCGCCGCGATCGGCGGCTGCCGGGTGATTGAGCGCGAGTTCATCGGCTATGCCAGCTTCAAGAATTGGGCACTTCCGCAGGCCGCCCACGAATGGGTGCTGATGGTTGACGCCGACGAGCGGGTGACGCCGGAACTAGCCGAGGAGATTCGTACGCTGCTCAGCGGCGACCCGGAATGCGATGCCTACGGCGTGTCCTTCGACAACTACTTTCTCGGGCACCACATTCGCTATTGCGGCTGGAACACGCCCGAGGTCAAGCGTCTCTTGCGCAAATCGGCCTGCCGCTATAACGACAGGCAGATCCATGAAAGCGTCGAGGTGGCAACCGGCAAGATCGGCAGCCTGCGGCAGCGCTTCCAGCATTTTACTGCCCGGGACCTGGAGGCCTACGTCCGCAAAGTGGTGCGTTACGGCCGCCTCGACGGCGACGACCGCTATCAGCGCGGGAAGCGGCCCAGTTATCTGTTCACGCTCTGCCATGCGCCCCTGCGGTTCCTGCAGTTGTACATCCTGCGCGGCGGGTTTCGCGACGGATTTCCCGGCCTCGTGGTCTGCATGACCGTGGCGTTCTATACCTTCATGAAGGACGCCAGGCTGTGGGAACGGTCCGATCCGGTAGCTGTCGGCCAGGCACGCGATCCACATGACATGCCAGTCCAGCCTGCCCCCCCGGCGACCTTGCCGCGCCGCGAAACGCGGAGGGCCGCATGAGCAGCGGACTTCGGATGATCGAACCGGTCACGGTTGCTGCTTACTGGTGTCGGATTGAGATCTAAAACGCCGAGATTCTTCTTTAAGCGGCTGCGGCACGAGTCGTGGGCCTAAAACGCAGAAAACGCTGGACCTTCGAACCGGCGTAACGCAGCAATGGCCAATGCGGGCGGCGTGCATCCCGCTGCAGGATTGCCGGCAGTTCGTTCATCAGGTGGTGCAACTGCTCCGCCACGCGGAGAGCGCGCGGTGGCGGATCGGTCAATAGGTGTAGCACCTCGCTCAGCCGCGCGTCGTCAGCGAACTCGATTTCCTGCCGAGTGGCTCCGACGGCCGCCGCGTGATCAGCAAACTTGAAACCCTCCCCGAGGACAGCTGTCGAACGCTTCCAGGCGCTGGGGATTTCCAGCGAGTCAGCGACAATCAGACCGTGCAGCGACGATGAAACGATCCCTTGGCATTGCGCGATCTCGTGAATCACTTCCAAGGGCGGACGTCGCACGTCGATCCAACGAACTTCATCAGCATGCTGTGCGGCGATCTTCCTGAGGCCGGCACTTTCCCGGTCCGCATAGTGCAGCGCGATGCCCAGCTTCCAGCGCAGCGCGGGACGAGATTTCAATAAAAATTTAGCCAACAACCCAGGATCGCCAAAAACACAATCAGCGGGGCGATCAAGTCGTTCCCAAGTCAACGGCCCACGGGCTGCCAAAATTCGCGCGCGAGAAAATGCGCGCTGGCTGGCGCGATGCAGGAATCCCGCCCCAAGCACATAGCCGGAGTAATCGGCGGGCACGTGTTCGAGGATGCTGCCGACGCCAATCAACTGCGAAAAATAGGGACTGGCATGCTCCACTGGCAAGCCATAATGGTCGCAGATCGCCTCAGTTAAGCAATCGCCGAAGTTTTCCGCTCTCCACCAATAAGCTTGCATCGTGGTTTCATCCATGTCTGCTCGCGAGCACTTCCTAAGCCGCGTGCGCCTTCCGTGGTTCGCGGGCCGCCAGTGCGCCAGTTAATGGATAGCTGCGGGCGACATCCGACCGAATCAGCAAGGAATCGAGCGCGGACTCTAGCCCGCTGAGCGGAAACACTCGCGCCGCCAAGTCGCGCGGCAACGGATGATCGCACAGCACCAAATCCGCCCGGCGACAAGCCGCGATCGCCTTCGGCGTCGTCTCCAAGGCGGCCAGCACTTTTACACATGCTTGCGAGCTGAAGTCAATATCACCGGGAGCGAACACGATCTCGACGTCGGCCGACTCCCGGCTGTCGACGACCGTGCAGCAGTCGAGCGAGGCGGCCAGGCTGCGGGAAACCTCTTGGAGGTGGACCGCTTCGCGAATGTACACTCGCACATCCTGGCGCTGCCGCTTGCGCAGCCCATTAGCGCAGCGGATCAGTTTGCTGCGGCGATGCAGATATTCGATGTTTGCGCCTGCCCGCCAGGTGTCCGGCGCCGAGGGAGACTTGGGGTGCCACAAATGGTAGGTACATGTCGCATGGAGGATCGATTCAATCCGCACGCCCGCGCCGCGGAGCCGCGTGCCTAAATCGTCATCCTCACCGCCCCAGCCCGCGAACGCCTCGTCGAACCCGTTCACCCGTTCGAAATCCTCCCGCGCTATTCCCACATTGCCACTCAACAGTTTCGGCCTGGTGGGATGCTTCATAAGCGCGTAGAACGAGGCCTTCCAGGCCATCTTCCAGAGCTTGAAGCGTTCGGTCCAACTTGCCAGTTGCACGAAGCGACCCGCCGCAACATCCTCCAGCCGAATGCGCTCCGTGGCAGCTTGATCGAGGTGGATGCAATAGCCGGTGAAGGCCACATGCGACCGGCGGGCGGCGAGATGCTTGGCAACATGATCGGGCGGAATCAGGCAATCGCCATCGAGAAACAGGAGGTAGGGAGCGGAACTCGCCGCCACCCCACGATTGCGATTCGCAGCCGCTCGAAAGCCGTCGTGGACCGCCGTCGTAAAATGGACTGGAAAGGGCGCTGACTCGGCGAATTTCCGAACGACTTCGGGGGTATGATCGGTGGAACCATCGTCCGCAACCACCACCTCAAGCCGCGCGTCATGGCCTCGCTGCGTCGCAATCGACGCCAGCACCCGCCGCAAATGCTCTGGCCGCTGATAGGTCGAAACGATGATGGAGAGATCAGGCGTTTCCTGCGAGTCGCCCTCAGAGGGGGCGAAGCGTTTCCATTGTGCCATCTGGGGAGGCTCCATTGCGCGCGGTCGAAACATTGGGCTGGCATTTGCCAGGGCATACTACATTGTCAGCCCTTAGATTGAGGGTTGCGTTCATACAAGCTTGAAGCGCAAGCGAAGGCCTGACCTGGAGTTCCTTCGCTTGCGCGTCAAGCTTCAACCCCAAAAATAAGAGTTGACGGAGTACCAGGTTGCGCTGGGGCGGACTATGTGGGCGATTGGCGGGCCGCCCTGCGGACTCCGTTCATGCGCGGTTATCATTATTCGGCAAGCAAGAAGGTAATCTGTAATGATTTTGACGATCTTGCGGGGGGAATACCCTTTTTTGCAGGTTGCCAACCGCGCGAACGTCTACTTACGCCCTGACCGCGAAGCGACACTCCATTGCAATTGACGGGCGATGGTTGAATGAGTATCGTCCGCGCGTGAATTCATCACACGGAGGGACCGGAATGTCGCGAACGGATGGTGACGAAGCTGGCACATCTTTGCCCGTGTCCACACGGTCGGCTGAGTGCGTGCTGTGCAATTGTCAGCGGTTCAAAATCATTGCCGAGCGAGACCGCCGCGGCGATGCGCTGGAAACGGTCGTGTGTTGCCAGTGCGGACTGGTCTCGCATGCGCGCCTCCCTAGCGACGACGAATTGGTGCAGTATTACGAGCAGGAGTATCGGAGCGACTACAACGGCGAAGATACGCCGTCGAAACGCCGCGTGGTGCGCGAATGGAATCGCGGGCGGCAGACGTTTCTGCAGCTTCAGCCGTTCGTAACGCCCGGAGATCGCATTTTCGAAATCGGGGCTGGAATCGGCTGCAATTTGAAGCACTTTGAACTGGCCGGTTTCGACGCCAGCGGAATTGAACCGGGAACGGGCTTCGGTCGCTACTCGCGCGAGACTTTGCGGGCCCGCGTCACGCACGGATTCTGGAGCGACGTCGCCGCGCAGCCAGCTTTCGACGTGGTGCTGCTGATCCACGTTCTCGAGCATTTGAACTCGCCGCTGCAGGCCTTGCGACACATCCGCCGTATGCTGCGGCCCAAGGGGCGACTGTTCGTTGAAGTGCCCAACTTGGCCGCGCCGCATGCCGCGCCGGGCAGGATGTTCCACTACGCGCATGTTTACAACTACACGCCCTGGACTCTCGCCATGTTGGCCACCGCGGCCGGCTTCAACGTGGGCCAGGTCATGACCGGGGAACGTGATCGCAACCTGGCGATGCTGCTGTCCCGCGCGGCCGATTGCCGGCTCGAGCTAAACCCCGAGAGCTACCGGAACACCGTCCGCGCAGTGACGAGGTACAACGCGTGGAACTATCACTTCCGGCCCAATAGCTTGTGGGAACGCTACGTCACCATCCGGCACTCGCTGGCCGACCGCTTTTTCGCGTCCCAACGTCTGCCGCCGATTCTGAAGCAATGCGCCGACGGAGCAGCGCTCCAGTCGAACCGCCCGCCAGTAGAAGCCGGCCGGCGAGCGGCCTAGCCGGGCCTCTGACGCCAACGAAAAAAGGCCAGGCTGCGATGAGGCGGCCTGGCCTTTAGGAGTGGCGACAAGCAAACCGCGGCCTACTTGGCGCCCACCAGCTGCTTCGAGTTCTTCTTCTTCTCGGCGATGATCTCTTCCTGGACGTTGCTGGGGGCCTTGCGGTAGGCGGCCAGTTCCATCGTGAAGGTGCCTTGGCCCTTGGTCATGCTGCGGATGTCGGTCGCGTAGCCAAAGACTTCGGCGAGCGGCACTTCGGCAATGATCTGGCAGATATTGTCGTGGGTGTCGCTGTTCATGATGATGCCGCGGCGGCGGTTCACGTCGCCCGTCACATCCCCTTGATAATTGTCCGGGCACTCGATTTCGACCTTCATAATCGGTTCGAGGATGGCCGGCTTCGTATCCATGAAGTGAATCCGGAGGCAGTCCTGAGCGCAGATCTGGAAAGCGCGATCCGAGCTATCGACGTCGTGGTAGGAACCATCGGTGACGACAACCTTGAGACCCACAATCGGATATTCCGCGAGCGGGCCTTTGTTCAGGTGCGCGCGGAAGCCCTTTTCAATCGAGCTTTCGTATTCGCTGGGAATGCGACCGCCCGTGACCTTCCACTCGAACTCGAACTTCTCCGTGGAGTCGGCCGGCAGCGGTTCTAAATAACCGACGACGTGGCCGTACTGACCCGAACCACCCGTTTGCTTCCGGTGCTTGTAGTTGAACTCGTACTTCTTCGTCGGCGATTCGCGGTAGCTGACCTTGGGAGCGCCAACTTCCAGCTCCACCTTGTATTCACGCCGAATGCGTTCGACGTAAATATCGAGATGCAACTCGCCCATGCCCGCGATGATGGTCTCGCTGGTTTCCTCGTCGTTGAAGACGCGGAACGTCGGGTCTTCCTTGCGGAAGCGCTGCAGGGCTTTGCCCATCTTGTCCGAATCGGCCCGGCTGGTCGGCGTGACCGCGACCTTGATGACCGGCTCGGGGACGAACATGCTTTCCAGCGAGCAATATTTGTTCTCGGCCGCATAGGTTTCGCCGCTCGCGCAGTCGATGCCCATGATGGCCACAATGTCGCCCGCTTCGGCGGAATCGATTTCTTCCCGCTTGTCGGCGTGCATCTTCACGATGCGGCTGAAGCGGTCTTTCCGCTGCGTGCGCTGGTTGTAATACATTTCCCCCTTGTTGATCTTCCCCTGATAGACGCGGAGGAAGGTCAACTGTCCGAACGGATCTTCGACGATCTTGAAGGCCATGCCGACGAATGGCTTGGTCGGGTCGGGGTACAGCGGCATCGACTCGAGCGGGTTGTCCCACTTCTTGGCCTTCAGCTCGCGTTCGAGCGGCGAAGGCAAGTAGCGGACGATCGCGTCGAGCAGCAACTGCACGCCCTTGTTTTTATAGGCGGAGCCGACCATGACCGGGGTCATGCCCTGCTGCTGAGTCGCCTTCTTGATGGTGTCATGAATCATCT
>JAYTUF010000371.1:0-7559 GCA_043744755.1 Anatilimnocola sp. | reverse complement strand
ATTTCCTGCCTTGCCGCCCCAGCTTGATAACGCCACAACCGGGTGGTGCTGACAAGTTGTGTGCCATGTTCAACCAAATTGAGAAAGAAGTTCCGCCTTCCTATTAGACGAAACGGGGTGGACACGTCTGGTCAAAACGCGGACATAATTCTGGAAAAGTTCCTAAGTAATCCGGGGTCGAGAGTCCTTGCCGAAGTTAGCGTCTCCGGAAATCGAAAGTCATCATTCGCCCATGACTTCCGACTCCTGCAACTTCAGCACACCGGCTTCGCCGCCGATCAGCCAGTGTTCGATTTGTGATTTCGGCGCCGCCAGCAGAACGTGAATTCGCCCCTGCGCCCTCGGTTGCATTTCGCTCACTTCAATCGTCTCGGAGTCAATCCGTCGCGCCTTCCCATCAGTGCAGCCAACGAGGATCTGTTTGCCATCGGCCGACCAGCCGACCGCGCGCGGCGGAGAAGGTAATCTCGCGAAGCGCATCAGCCGGCCGATGGTCGGTTGCCAGAAGCGAACCGTGCGATCGTCGCTGACGGAAACCACGACCGGCGGTGCGTCTGGAAGACCACCGGGTCGCACGGCCAGGTCGTTCACACTGGCCAGGTGATTATCGAGCGAACGGAGCTGCTTGCCCGTGCTGCTCTCCCACAGTTGCAATGTTTGATCGACGCCAGCGGAGATGATTAACTTGCCAGCGGGCAGATAAGCAATGGCGAGGACGGCCCGCGAATGACCTGCGTAGTGAATGCGTTGCTTGCCGGTCTGCGTGTCAAAGACCCGGCAGATGCCATCGGCGGCCGCGGTCGCCCATTGTGATCCGTCCGGCGACCAGGCCACGCGATAGACCAGATCGGTGTGTTCAGCAACACGACGCACTCGATCTCTCGATGGCCAGTTCAAAACGTCCACGATTCCCTGCTCGCCCGGCGATCCGCCGGCGACCAACAACTGCGTGCCATCAGGCGAGAAGGCTAAATCGTGGACATGAGCTAAGTCTGTCTTTAGCTGTGATGTGATCTTCAACTCCGGCCAGGAGCGAACTTCAATTCCTGCCTGCGAACCGATGAGCACGTGCTTGCCATCCGGCGTACACGCGGCGGCGGTGATGGGCGGGGCGGCCACCGCGGAGCTGGCGCAGAGCCAGCCGATCACCGCTTGCATCAGTAGCAAACGCCCGTTCATACCAGCTCGCGAATCACGCGCCCGCCTTGATTGACTGGCACGGGCCGGCCGTCGCTGGTGTGCAACTCGCGATCAGGATCGATGCCAAGCAGCGTATAGATCGTGCGAGCTAGGTCCGAGGGTGTGACGGGATTATCGCTCGGACTCTCGCCCACGCGATCGCTCGCGCCGACCACTTGCCCGCCGCGGATGCCGCCGCCCGCAAGTACCGCGCTGAAGACGCGCGGCCAATGGTCCCGCCCGCCGCCGGTGTTGAGCTTCGGCGTACGGCCGAATTCACCCATGGCGATGACCAGTGTTTCTTCGAGCAAGCCGCGCTCATCTAAATCGGCAATGAGCGCCGAGAAAGCTAGGTCGAACGTGGGAATAAGTCCCACACCCACTTTCGCGCCGCTGTAGCCATCGCGGAGGCTCAGCACCAGGCCCTCGTGAGTGTCCCAGCCTGTGTTCAGGACCGAAACAAACGGCACCCCGCTTTCGACCAGTCGCCGCGCGAGCAAGCAACTCTGGCCAAACATCCGCGGGCCGTATCTTGCGCGAACTTCGCCGGGCTCGGCGTTCAGATCGAACGCCTGTTTGGCAGCTTTGGATGTCACCAGCCGATAGGCTTGTTCAAAAGGACGATTGGTGGAAGTTGTTGACGCTTCCAACTTAGCTTGAGCTTTGTCGAACTCCGCCAGGAACTCGCGGCGGCGATGGATTCGCTGTTCAGTCACGCCGGGAAAGAAGTTGAGATCGCGAACGTTAAAGCCGGGCTTGGAAGGATCGCCGCCGGTAGCGAACGGCTCATGTGCTGCGCCGAGAAACCCAGCGCCCGCCGTGGACCGCGCTTCGGGAATGGCAACATATGGCGGCAAAATCGGTTGATCGTTGCGAAGATGCGAAAGTACCGCGCCGTAGCTTGCATACTGCAGCACTTGCGACGGCTTGTAACCCGTCAGCAAATAGGAATTCGCCAGGCCATGCTCGCCCAGCGGCGAAGTGAGCGAGCGGATGATGGCCAGCTTGTCCGTGATCGCCGCGGTCTGGGGCAGTAGTTCGCTGATCTGAATGCCGGCCACTTTCGTCGAGATCGGTTGAAACGGTCCGCGAACTTCCGCGGGCGCTTCGGGCTTCAGATCGAAGGTTTCGAGATGGCTCGGCCCGCCATCGAGCCAGAGTAAGATGCAAGACTTCGCGCGTGCTGACTTGCGATTCTCCGCCTTGGCTCGCAAGCGGAAATAATCCACCAGTCCCAGTCCAAATAAACCTAAACCGCCGACGCGCAGCACATCGCGACGGGTGACGCCGTCGCAGCGTCGTATTGTTTGGCTGGGCATCTTTGAACTCTTTTCGTCGCTTTTTGGAAGGCGAAGAAAATAACTTCCCGATTTGGCCACCACCGAGCTTGCCTCCGTGGAGCCATGATTATGCACTAGTAACCAGTTATTGAATTCCGCGTCCCCGCCGGCCTTGTGCCGGTGGAACGCATGATTTGCGCCGCTCAATCACTTGCTCCACCGACGCGAGGTCGGCGGGGGCAGGCGGGGGGAGTTGCACGATTTCTAGTGCAGAATCACTTCACCACCGAGACAAGCTCGGTGGGGTCCATATCAGGATATTGATTACCTTGCGTTCCTTAGTCTTAATGATTTTCAACAAAGTCCCGGCTATTCAGCAGGCTCCAAATAAAATCCTCACATCGCTGTGTACGATCCGCAGGATCAGCCGATTCTAGCTTCTGCCGCCAACGGCTGAGTTCTGCCGGCGTAGGCTCACGTCCCAGGCCGCGCCGATAAAACTCACTCACGATCTGTTCATTCGTCTTGTCGGCTGCGAGTAAGCTTGGCAATCGTCCTGCTTTGTCGGTCAGCTTGCGATTAATGAGTTCGCCGTTAAGAAGATGCAACTGCGCGGGGAGTCCACGACTATCGGGACTATCCGCGCAACCGGCAGCTCGCGAACAACGCCCTAGCACATCGAGCGCCGGCGCGGGGCTGAGCGGGTCGATGATGGCAATGGCTCGTATTCCAGCCGGCTGACCCTTAAATTCCGTCGCTACGCCGGTCACGTCGGCAATGGCATCGGCGAGCACTTCGGGCCCCAGCGGTCTGCGCAGTGAATGCGAATAGAAACGATCGTCGGCAACATTCCCTGGCAGCCCAGCGCCGCTGCGGGCATAAGTTTGACTGAGCGCGATGAGCCGTAATGTATGCCGTAGATCATAACGATGAGCGACGAAATCGCGCGCGAGTTGATCGAGCAACTCGGGATGCGTGGCCGGGTTCGTGTCCCGCAAATCATCGGTCGGCTCGATCAGGCCGCGGCCAAACATCGCTCGCCACAGCCTGTTGACAGTGGCTCGCGCGAATTGATGATTCGCGTTGGAAGTGAGCCAATCGGCGGCTTCTTCCAGATTATCGGAGTCGGCTGGCAAGTCGCGCACGCCAGGAATGCGTGGCATGGCGGGGTCGCCGGTGCGCAGGTTCGTAACCGCGCCGCGGGATGTTAACTGCACGAATCGCCCGCGATCGAGGCGGGCGAAGATTGCTGCCAGGCCGTGATAGTCGTCCTGCGTCCAGCGATCAAGCGGGTGATTGTGGCAGTTAGCACAACCCAGGCGTACGCCGAGAAAGAATTCGCCAACTAACTCGGCTTGCCCACGCGCATCGGCGACCATCCGGCCGAAGTTTGCGGGGCCGACCTCATGCGAATCGCCGGTTGCGGTGAGCAGTTGTTTCGCCCAGATGTTCAGCGGCGTTCCGGTGACAATTTCCGCTTTGATCCAATCTGCATAGGCGCGCACGCCGGTTTGATCGTTGGGCAGCGAATGCAAACGCAATTGACGAGCGAAGCGGAGCGTCCAGTGGTCGGCAAATTCAGGACTCGTCAAAAGCTTGTCGATCAACTTCGCTCGCTTGTCGTTTCGTGTATCTCGGAGAAAGCTCCGTACTTCATCCGGCTCGGGCAATCGCCCGGTTAAGTCAAGTCGCACGCGGCGCAGGAAAGCAGCGTCGTCGGCAGCAGGCGAAACAGGTAGTCGAAGCGTTGTCAGCGTCCGAATGATCTCTTCGTCAATGAAGTTCGCGCGCGGCTCGCGCGCGAGATCGACGGGCGTATCGGACAGCGGAACGATCAATTGCAACGGGACGACGCGATCGAGAAAGCGGGCGATCACGACTTGCTGGCCGCGACGCTTGATGACCGCAGTCGAAGTTCCTGCGCTCGTTTCTTTGATCTCAACCACGGCGGGATCGGCAGCCGTGAAGACCGTCCATTGCGTCACCTCCAGGGGCGGGCCAGCATCGAAGCGAGCCAGCGCGCGGAGCGGAACATTGGCGGGAATCTGCTCGCTGATGTGCCGCGACGGAGAGACTTGAAAATCAATCAATCGCCGACCACTCCCACGCGAAGCGCCGGCTCTGATCCAGTCGGTTAGCTTCTTAGCACCGGCGCTATCCTCGTCTAAAGCCACATCACCGCCGTGATCGAGATAGCCGGTCGGCTTCTTGAGCAACAGGCTCGCGGTGGGATTGGCCAAATTGATGCGCCGCCCTTCCAGTGCTTGCACAATCGCTTCATAGTCAGCCGCAGCATCGCCGCCGAGAAGCGACAAGTGAAAGCCACCGCGGCCCGCTGCCGCGCCATGGCAAGCGCCGGCGTTGCAGCCCGCCTTGGTCAGAATCGGGACGATCTCGGTCGCGAAATCAATCTCGACGCCGGGATCGGCGCTCCAGAGGGCGAATGCGAGCAACAGCGCGGGATTCATTTCTGCTCCTCACCCTTGCCACCATACTCCTTCGCCCACTTCTGCAGGTACTTCTGAGCGGGCTCGGTGCCATAGTCCTTCAACTTGCCTGCATCGATGATTGTGTTAGCGATGCGGCCGACTTCCTTGCGAGTTCCTTCATTCTTGGCGACATATTCTTCCAAAGCTTTGGCCGCGCGATCCACGTCTTCAACAGTTGCTGTCAAGCGAATCACGGGGCTGAGCAGGCCGCGGAGGTTAGGATCCTGCGCACCTGCCGCCGGTTGCGCGGTCATCGCGGGCATGCCTTCGATCTCTTCCAGCTTGGGAACTTTGCCGCCGGCGACCTTGACCACTTCCGCGAGAATCTTCGGCAGATCGGCTTGCAAGCTAGGTTGCACCAGCGCGAAATTGGCCGTTACTTTCCCGCCCTTGCCAACCAGAATGGTCAATTGGACATTGCGATTGAGGCCGTATGCGCCAGGCCCTTCCTTACCATCAGGCGAGATTCCAGTGGGCGCTTTCGGCGTTAGAGCGTGCTTGATCCGCTTCAATGAATTCTCGGCTTCCGTTGCGTCGGCATCGAGCCAGACGACGCCGGTGTGCAAGTCATCCTGCGCACGACTCACGGTGTAAGACGACAGCACGCGCACCACACTGATCGATTGCCGATTCAGGTCGTGGACAAAGATCAACACGATGGGCTTATCGCCAGCCTGCGTGACGAAATCGAGTTCCTTGCCCGCGTCCGCATCGAACACGCCGCGAACTTTGAATGCGGGCAATTTCTCATCGACCTGTGGACCGGAAAAAACGGGATCGGCGGCCGAAAGGAAGGAACTACTTGAAGAGAAAACCAGCAGCGCACGCAACGCGAATCGGTTCATAGGAACTCCTGGGTCGGTGACTTGGGGCCGGTGACTTGGGGCTGGTCATCAGGGCTTCAAATCAAAATCATACGCCCCCGGCGCTGGTTCCGCGACAACTTCCACACGCAAGTCGGTCTGCGTGGCGTCGGTGTACTTGATTGGCACGATAAAGTCGGGAGTCCAGCCGGTGGGCGATGATGGCGGCTCGGTTTTCGTGGCATAGACAACCACTTTGTACCAACCCAGCGGTACGCCGTTTTTGCCATAGGTGGCTAGTTCAAAGCGGCCGTCGGCATCGAGCGCGCAAATGGAGAACTGCGTATGTTTCTGCCCCTTCTCCAGATCGGGCACCAGCCAGATGTGTCCCTTGGTGACGGGCTGACCCGCGAGTGTCACGCGCCCTTTGACCGGCAGCAAGCGTTGACCGCAGCCCGCCAGGCCGATCAGGAAAGTCAGAACGAGAAGATGCTTGAGGTGGAAAGACATTCGGTTCACCATCGGCCGCTCAGTTCTGGCCATCGTCGCGAATGCAGAGCCAATTGAGCGCCGGGCGTTCGATTGAATAGCTGAGAAACTGCACGCTCCCATCGCAGCGGAGCGTGAACGCGCCGCCGGAGTGGGCTGATTGAATCGGTGAGTTCCAGCCATAAGGGCCCATGCCGTCTTGATGGCTCGTCCGTTTTTTGGTGCCGGGCTGATGGCGGACCGTGGTGATGGTGCCCCCTTCATTGCCGCTGCAGCCGCCGCCGGCGATGGGAGTATAAGACGCGGTGCTCACGCCAACACTCGCCCAGATGCCCATCCGTTCCGACGCGCGAATGTCGAGCCGCTGCACCGGCGATCCCGTGCCGATGCCTGGCGGGCGCTCGCCCCAATCCGATTGCTCGGCGATCATGATCGTGTTGCTGGTCCCGTCCGTGATGTGCGACAGCCGCGTCCGCAAGCCGGGGACGAACACACCATTGCCCGCGATGTAGCCGCCATGCTGGAATTGATTGGGTGCCATCGACGACGCACAATCGCACACGCGGCTATTACCCGAGGGATCGAGGGGCGACAAAGGATCGGCCGTCGCCCCCATCACGCCCACGTAGTTGCCGGCCTGAATGTGCTGCCCCCAGCCGATTTCGTCTTCCGGCTCGATCTTCTTGGGCAGCGGACTCGACGGACAAACGAAGAACTTCACCACCAGGTCTTGCAGCTTGGCAATATTCGGCAGTCGCGGCGCGGCGGGACCGGGCCAATTCTGAAAATTGATGCTATAGAAATAGTCGTTGCCGGGTGTCATATCAACGGTCGAGTACAGATTCGCTTGCTCGACAAACGGCAAGATATGCGTGGCCCAGCCCGGACCCCAGCGGACCGACGGCGTCGCGGTAACGATGCGGTCCGAAGCCGGCGGCAAGATGCCGTAAGCATCGTGAAAATTCTGCAAAGCCAGCCCGATCTGCTTGACGTTGTTCTGGCACTCTGTCCGTCGCGCCGCCTCCCGCGCGGCTTGCACGGCGGGCAGCAACAGTGCGACGAGCACACCAATGATCGCAATCACCACGAGCAGTTCCACGAGCGTGAAACCAGGGCGAGCTGAACACGCAGGAGGAGTAAAAGGAGCCTTCATCAATTCCCTCGCTGAGGATGTGAGGATCAAATCGGAGTGAAGCCAACAGGTGGGAGCGCAGCAGGGGGGACGTCAGACCTTCAGTCTATTACCCGCCCCAGGACGAATCAACAGCGATTGTCAAACGTGCAGGGCCGCGCACTATGTCACAGGAAGTTGCCTTTTT
>JAYTUF010000370.1:0-7561 GCA_043744755.1 Anatilimnocola sp. | reverse complement strand
GCTTCGAGGAATTCGCCGACGTCTTCAAAGCCGCTGCCAACTTGGCTTCCAAAGCCACAATCCGCAGCTCCAGTTCGTGACACTTCGGACAGCCAGGTGGTTCCGCTTGATAGACCATGATGGCCTCAAGCTAACCTGCCCACCGCAATATCACCAAGATCAGTTGGAAAAGTGTGAACGGTTACGCTTTTGAAAGACCAATTTCCGACTGCTAAATTGCGATTGAGATTTGTTTCCGCCGATCAAGGAAACGTGGAGCTTCTCTCGGGCTCTTCTGGAAATGTAGTTTCGTAGCAGCCTGACGTTACCTCAGAAGGGTTTGAAGTCCAATCGACAGCGCAGTTCTAACTCTCTCCAAAATGGCCACTGACCACGGGTGAGTACACGCCGTGCCACCCAAAATCAAGCTTGTTTGCGCTGCCGTTCTCGTTCGTCCCGCGCTTCCATATCTGTCGCCACTTCTTCCGCGGTGGGCCGCCAGTTTCTGCCGGCGAGCTTGATTTCAAAATCGGGTTGCTCGGCTAACACCGCGATGGCTTTGAGGACGCGCAGCATCACTTGTTGCACGATTTCGGGATCGTTCTCGCGGCCATAGAATTCGGAAACATCAAGCAGCGGGCCAACCCGAACTTCGACCCTGGCCCGCATCAGAAAGGGACTCCAAGCGGTCTTCTTGAAAGGCGATCCTTTGATGTAAACCGGCAGCAGCGGCACTTTCGATTTGAGCGCGACGACCGCGGCGCCGGGGCGGCAAGGGAGCAGCAGTTGCTCGGTCATGTTCAGCCGGCCTTCGGGAAACATACCGACCAGGCCACCCGCCGCGGTATGACGCAGCGCGGCCTTGGTCGCCGCGGTATCGATTCCGCTGCGGCCGACGGGAATCACTTCACACATCCGCAGAAACAGGCCCATTACCGGATGCGTGACGTATTCGCGGGCCACCATCCAATAGATCTTGCGATGCGAAACCATCTGCAAGAAAAAGGGATCAACGCTGCTGCGATGATTGCAAACCAGCACCGCTCCTTGATCGTCGGGAACCAGCAAACTGGGCGGCAACTTCGCCCGCCATTGCAATTTGACGAACAAATAGCCCACGCCCCAAAAGAAAGCCTGGTACGGCGCGAACCGGCTGAAGATCAAGATATAGACGAGCCACAGCACAAACGCGACGACGATCACCGCCAGCGCTACGAGTCCTCCTTGCATGAACGTCACTAGTTTTCTCCGCTCCCTTATTCAGCCAAATCATCTGGGTCAGCAAGCTTCACCGGCGGCGTCGAGATTTCCGTAGTGTTGACCGCAGGCGGCGGATCTACCGGTGAGGCAGTGTCAAACGCAACCGCGGTCGCGGGCGCAGGGGGAGGTGGTTGGGCCGGCTGCTGGCTCCGAGTATCGCCCGCGGGAGTTTCATCGGTGAGCATCGCGCGGCGGGCGGTTTCCAGATGGCCTTCTTCCTCTTCGAGATGAATCTCGTCCATTTCCTTATCATCCACAGCCAATCGCATGAGCAGGAAGATGGCCGAGGAGGAAACGAAGAAATAACTGAATGCAGCCGCCGTCACGACCACCCGCAGCAAGGCGAGTACCAGGCCAATCAGATAAACGCCGGTGCCTTGTCCAAAGTCGGCCTCCAGTTTTTGACCCAGCTCCGCCGCGGCCAATTGATTGCGCAGCGTAGCGATATCATCCGCTCCCGCGCCCCACGACGCCGCCCAAAATCCGAATTCCACAGCCAGCGTGGCAAACAGTTGCACCACGGTCAGCCCCAATGCGCCCAGGGAAATCGCGACCACCGCATAAAAAAAATAATGCAGGGGTTTGCCGTAGACATACGAAAACGCCTCGCTGAAAGCTTGCAGAGCATCTCCATCCCGCTTGGCACCAACGGCCGAAATCATCAGCGGCCAACCAAACAACAACCCGACCATCAACCACGCCGCTACCAAGCCCAGCATGACTACAAAAATCCAAAGCAGGCCCGCCACGAACACTCCCAGCCCCCAGTTCATGAGCCATCCCAAGGGGACCACCAGCGCTCCCAAGGCCACCAAGGCCATCAACGGCACGATTGGCGCCAGTAGATATTGAGAATATCTGCCGATGACATATCTCAATGCGTCCACCCAATCATAGGATTGCTCACAACCCAGTTCGACCAGCGCTTGACGCGTTATGACGCCGCCGACGAATGTCCACACGACGGCCGAAATAAGAAAGCCAAACAAATAATAGAAGACCTGATTGATGGGCGTGCGATAATCAAGTAACTGCCGCACCGGCTCGGTCAGATGTGCAAAAGGACGCAGTACCGTGTGCGTGGCCGAGGGCAGATAAGAGGCTGCCGCATCGGGGATGACACTTGTGATCTCGCCTTTAGGCAGATAAGGCCAACCGACGAAGTGCGGCCATTGAATCAGTTCATACTCGGCTGACTTGAGCAGCGCATTGCCGCAGAACCACCATCCCAGTGATGTAACAGCCAAGGCCGCGGTAGCCAGCAGCAGGGGACCAGGGGCAATAGCCACGCGAAACACACGCAGTAAAATTAACCACGGGAATATTTCTTTCCAGTTGATTCGACTCACAACGGCCTGGGTCTCACTCATGGCAGCAGTCTCAAGGGTGTTTTACTAACAAGGGAATGTCTACTTGGCCTGCTCCAGCAGTTTCAAAAACTCGCGCATCAACGGGGCGTTGTCGTGCCAGGTGCGGGCGGAGATCAACGGGCCATCGATCACCACCTCGCGGTTCACATACTGGCCGCCACCTTGTTCTACATCTAACTTGCACTTGGCGACTGTCGCTACATTCTTTCCTCGGATAATATCGGCCGCCGTGAGAATCTCAACGCCATGACAGACCGAAGCGATCGGCTTCCCCGCGGCGGACAGCTCGCGTGTGACGCGGAGCAAATCTTGATCGTAGCGAATGTACTCGGGCGCTCGGCCGCCGGAGATGAACATGCCTGCAAAGTCTTTAGCGTGACAATCGCGAAAGGCCAGCGTGGCGCGGATGAAATAGCCGGGCCTCTCCTGCGTGATGTCCCAGGGAATGCTCGAATCGGGCGGAATCTCGTGCAGCACGGTGTGATACAGCCGGGCTTCCGGGCCGGCGACGATGACCTCGTATCCGGCTTCCTGCAAGCGGAAGAATGGATAAAACGTATCGAGGGCTTCGGTCGCATCGCCTAGCGGCATCAGGATTCTGGGCATTTCTGATTCTCTCCTGCGTCAGATTAACCACGCTGCCTGTTACCTACCAGTAGCCGATTGTTCGGGGCGGTTGCTACGATAAAGGTTCCGCCGACGTCTGTTCCCTCCTCCTCCGTGATTTTCGAGTCATCTCTCATGAGTTCCGCGACTGCTGCCCCCGCGTCCACAACAGCCCCCGCCCTGTTTGCTCAGTTGCAATCGTCGCTCGCCAAGGGAGGCGCGGTGGCAGTGCTCGTGCAGGCTGCCGATCAACTGCGGCAGGAGAAGCGCTATCACGAACTGTTCGAAGCCCTCAAGATGCAACTCCGCCTGAGACTTGGTTTGCCGTTGCAATCGAGTGAAGGAAGCGACGGCTTCACGGAAGCACAACGTAAGGATTTGGAAGATGGCCTGATTGCCGCCTGCCGTGAAGTTGGTTCTTTACTCGTCCAGCAAGGGAAAGTTCGTGAAGGCTATATGTATCTCCGGCCCGTCGGTGAACCAGGCGAGGCTCGCGCGCTGCTCGACCAGGTGACGCCCGATGAAGATAATACGGAAGAGTTAATCGAAGTGCTGTTGCACGAAGGGGTCGATATCGGTCGGGGTTTTCAACTGATGATCGATCAGTACGGTACCTGCAGCTCGATCACGCAGTATGAGCAATCCGTCGCCCGCCGTCCGCGGCACGAACAACAGCCGGCCGCCCGTAAGCTGTTGCAAAAGGTGCATAGTGATCTGCTTGGCAGCGTGAAGCACGATATTGCCAAACAGGAAGCGACCACGCCCGTCGAGAACACGCTGCTGGAACTGATTCGCGATCGCGAATGGCTGTTTCAGGAGAATGCCTATCACATCGATACGACGCACCTGGCTTCCACCGTCCGCAACGCTCGCGTGCTGAGCGATCCTACCGATCTGCGAATGGCCCTCGATCTGACCGAATACGGCCGCCGCCTGAGTCAGCAGTTTCAATACCAGGGTGACGAGCCGTTCGCCGATCAATATCCGTCGAACGCTCTCTATTTCCAGTCGCTGCTCGGTCAAAATGTGGACGAGGCAATCGCCTATTTTGAGCAGAAGGCCGAACTGCTCGACCCGCAGTATCACGGCAGCCTGCCTCTTGAAACCTTCGTCGATTTGCTCGCCCGCTTGAACAAACCGGCCCAAGCCATCACCGCCGCGCTCAAGCTCAATCCCAAGAGCGTGCAACCCATCGGCCACGCCCCCTCGTTGATTGAACTCGCGACGCAAGCCAAACAATTCGACGCCGTGCTGGCTCACTGCAAAGAGCAGGGAGACATTCTGGGATATGCGGCGTGTTTGGCGGCGCAAGGGAAGTAACCCCCCTCACAAAACGGCGATCAGCTCAATGGCTAAAAAGTCTCCAATCCCGACCGCCACCAACAAGGTTCACTTCGCCTGCTTTGCCTGTCGCAAGTCCTTCAAGCAGCAAGGCTCGTCGAACTGGAATGCGGACGTGCCGCAGCGCGAGTTTCCCTGCCCTGAGTGCAAGCTGCCAATGGTGCGGCTAGGGCGATATTTCAAGGCCCCGACTCAGCGGGCGCTCAAGCAATGGCTGAAGGTAGAACTGCTGCACAGTTATGGGGAGAAGTTTGAGTCCGGGAATTCCGGCCTCGCACGCCACTGTCACACGCTGTCGGAAACAGTTTCATATCTGGCAGGGCTGCATCCAGAGTCCGAAGTAACCG
This sequence comes from Anatilimnocola sp., assembly GCA_043744755.1. GTDB lineage: Bacteria > Planctomycetota > Planctomycetia > Pirellulales > Pirellulaceae > Anatilimnocola. Next base: position 2,658 of record JAYTUF010000370.1, on the reverse strand, counting down.
CGCGACTAGCTGCTATCCGGCGGAATCGAACGCGGCAGCGGCAGTGCGGGTAACTCCTAACGCATGAAGCAAACGCTTGCCTGCGGCTCGATCAGCCCGCATACTACTTGTGACATGCACGAATTTGGGAGCTTGCGATGACTGTTCAAGATCTAGAAGCCGCCGTCACTCAGTTGCCCCCTGCCGATTTACGGCAATTCGCTCAGTGGTTCGAAGAGTATTTAGCTGACGCCTGGGACCGGCAAATTGAGGCCGACGTGGCGGCTGGCCGTTTGGATGAAGCGGGGCGACGGGCCGATGCCGATTTCCTGGCCAGCCGTTGCAGGCCCCTGTGAATCACTTTGCCACTCCTGGTTTCTGGTTTTGCTACCGCCAGTTACCGGACGCGGCGCGTGAGTTAGCTGATAAAAACTTCGCGCTCCTGCGCGCCGATCCGCACCATCGATCACTGCGTCTCAAGCGGGTCGGTCCGTTCTGGTCAGCCCGCGTTGGATTGCATTACCGGGTGTTAGCGCGTGCGAGAGACGAAGGCCTGGTCTGGTTCTGGATCGGTCGCCACGACGAATACGAGCGAATCCTGCACGGCTGAACGTGCATTTCCCGCACTTTCTCGATGGATTTTCGTTGGCGCCGCGTGTACATTGCCTGTTGTTGGCGCGGCCTCTCCCCCATACTTGTCTCCCTCCGGCTTTCCTATGAACCAGCACTTGGCCCGGCGGGCGTTCACGCTCGTTGAACTGCTCGTCGTGATTGCGATTATTGGCGTCCTCGTGGCGCTGCTCTTGCCCGCGGTGCAGGCCGCGCGAGAAGCGGCGCGGCGGTCGCAATGTTCGAACAATCTCAAGCAGATAGGACTGGCCGTACACAATTATCACGATACGTACCTGGTCTTTCCCACGAGCATTGGCTATGCCCCGGAAGGTCCCGTGGGGCCGCCAGCGCAGCTGCCGCGGTGCGTCGACTGCAATGGGAAGGGTTGGATCACGAGCATTCTGCCCCAACTGGAACAAACGGCTTTGTTCAGCCAGTTTGTGCCCTTTTGGGGCGGAACGTCCAGTTCGGGCGGCGGTTTGGCCAATCCGGCTCAGCCATGCCGCGATGCCATGAAGACGAAGATCAAAGTCCTGGCTTGTCCGACCGACCCGGATTCCATGAAGTCCTCCAAGGTGCAGTTTCAATTCGGCGGCGTGGAGGTGGCCCGCACGAATTATAAAGGCGTCTTAGGCGATGGGCAGATGGGCGGCGCCACCAGCATCCATCCCAGCCCGATCGCCGATTGCCATAACACCATTGGCTGCCGCGGCATCTTCTATCGCAATAACTATCGCGAGCCCTTGAAGATGGCACTCATCACCGATGGGACTTCCAACACGTTTCTGGTGGGGGAAGACGTCATGGCGGAAAACAATCATTCGACGGCCTACTATTCCAATGGTGACTATTCGAGTTGCCATGCTCCGCCCAATTATTTCCCCAAGCCACGGACCCCCGACTCCTGGTGGAACGTGATCAGTTTTCGCAGCCTGCATCCCGGCGGGCTGCAGTTTGCGTTCGCCGATGGTTCGGTGCGCTTCGTTCAACAGAATATTAATTACGATACTTGGCGTTTTTTATCGACTAAAGGCGAAGGCGAAATCGCTCAACTTCCATGAGAACATTCCCCACAGCCGCGCCCGAAGTAAGCGGTCCCGAATCGCGGGGCTCTTACTTCGTGCGCGGCTCCTTAATTCCTCTTCACACTGTTGCGCTTGGCCTGCTGATATGTGCCTTGTCAGGCTGTGGCGGGGGCACCGTTTCCGGCCAGGTGACGCTGGATGGCCAGCCGCTGACGAAGGGGGATATTTCGTTCGCCCCCACGAGCGCTGGCCCCGCCGCCGCGGGGCAGATCAATTCCAGCGGCAACTACACCCTGAGGGTCGGCACCAATACTTCGATTCCACCGGGTAGCTATCGCGTGACCATCATGGCGGTCGAGCCCGTCGCGCCTACACCCGAGCATCTCGAGCCGCTTCCTAAGCTGCTCACCCCAGCCCGCTATAACAATGCAGATTCCAGCGGCTTCACCGCCGACGTGAAGGCGGGCGCGAATAAGTTTGATTTCAATCTGATTTCGGCGCCTTAAACGCACGAGCAGACTCTCCGGCACCTGCGGATTGTGCAAAGAGGTTAGTAATCCGCAATCGAGCCGTCGGGCAACCGGCCGCGGGTGGGCCATTCGGGCTTCGAGGGTTCTTTGGCCAGTTCTTCCAGAACCTTTTCGTCCACCTCGCAGCCGAGGCCTGGACCTTCGGGAAGTGAAGCGTAGCCGTCCTTATCGAGCGACCACGATTTCTTGACGAGACCGGGCGGGGTGATGCTGGGGTAATACTCGTGGATCAGGAAGAAGGGAATCGAGGCGCTGACATGCAGACTGGCCGTCACGCCCAGCTCGGTGGTCACGCAGTGCGGCGCGAGGGGCACGTGATAGGCTTCGCCGAGGATGGCGATCTTCCGCATTTGCGAAATGCCGCCGGTGTGGGCGCAGTCGATTTGCAGAATGTCGGCGACACCTTCTTGCAAATACGGAATCACTTCCCAAATCGTGCGGGCCTGTTCGCCAACGGCCAGGGGAATGGCGATGTGTTGCTTGAGCCGCTTGAAAACCTCGATGTTCCCCGG
>JAYTUF010000369.1:0-1976 GCA_043744755.1 Anatilimnocola sp. | reverse complement strand
CAAAACTCAGAACTCAGAACTCAGAACTCAGAACTCAGAACTTGTTTTCAAAACAATTGACTAATTGGTTTCACATCTTCCGCCAGCTTGGTTAGCTCGCGGGGAATGCGGGTGTCGAGACGCAATTGGCCGACGTCGAACAGTGTATGGAGCACCGTTGACATCAGGTTGGGTGTGGAAATTGGTTCGGTTTCGGGCACGTCGTTCTGCCGGCTGCTTTGGCCGATGACTTGCCCCATTTTCAGGCCGCCGCCGGCGAGGGCCAGCGTGCAAAGGCGGGCCCAGTGATCGCGGCCGCCGCTTTTGTTGACCTTGGGAGTGCGGCCGAAGTCGCCGGTGATGATCAGCAGCACGTCATCGCTCAGGCCCCGTTGTTCGAGATCTTCGAGAAACGCGGAGACTGCTTTATCCAGCGGCCTGCCGAGCATTTCCATTCCCGCGGCGACGCCCGGGTTGTTGCCATCGGCGTGCATGTCCCAGCCGGAGCTTTGCACGGTGACAAATCCGCAGCCCGCTTCGACCAGCCGCCGCGCGAGCAACATCTGCCGGCCCAGCGACGATGGTTGAAACACCTTCTTGCCGACGCGAAATTCGCGCGTGTCATACCGTTCAATCAGCTTCTTGTCTTCTTTTTTCAGATCGAAGGCTTCCCCCGCGCCGCGGAGAACCATGTCCAGCGCTTGTTGCTCGAACTTATCCAACCCTTGCATCGCGCCCGATGAATCGACCTCGCGATTCAGTTTGTCGAGTTGTCCCAAGAGCGAGCGGCGATCATCAATCCGGTTAGCCGAGAGCTTGAGCTGCATGTTCTTCAGCAGCGTGCCGCCGCCGTTGGGATCGAACGGGGCATTTGCCAGGCCCAAGGTTCCCGGCCGCGAACCATTCGTGATCCGGCTCCGCTCGTTGACGTATTGCCCATCGATTTCTTCAGAGGTCAGCAAGGAATACGTCGGCAGGCCACTCTCGGGATGATTCGCGCCCCGGATGCGGGCGAAGACCGAGCCCATGCTGTATCCGGCCTTGCCATCACCAGCCGGATCGGTGCCGCCGGAGAGGACGTGGGCGATGGCCTTCACGTGGTCGCCAATGGGGTGGGTGAACGAGCGGACCAGGGCCATCTTGTGCGCGTGCTGGGCGAGCTGCGGAAACGTGCCGCCGAACGTCACGCCGGGGAGCGTCGTCTTCACCTCGCCCGTGATGCTGCAATAAGGTGCGGGGGCGTCGTTGTTCGGATTGAAAGTCTCGATGTGGCTCGGCCCGCCGCCGAGAAATAGCAGCACGACCGATTTGTTCCGAAAATAGCTCTTCCCCTGGCCCGCTTCCTTGGCGGCCAATAGCTGCGGCAACGCCAGGCCGCCGAGCGACAGCGCCCCGATCCGCACAAAGTCGCGGCGGCTCAGGCCGGTGCAATCAGTGCTCTGCGAGCCACAAAACCAGGTCAGCATCGGGGACAATCCATTCAGTAAGATGTCGTTCGCATCGAGTTCGCACCGCGCAGCATCATCCATCAAATCCCATTATCGTATCTGAATCTACTGATGCGTCAATCTAGTTGTTACGAAATGTTGACTACGAATGACCAATGGCTAACAACCGACAACCACTGCCTACCCGCTCGGCACCCACTCCCCCGTGCTTTCGGACCTGACATAAGTGGCCGGGTGCTTCAGCCACAGTCCGGGCAACTTCTTGCGAGCCGGGTTCTCGTCGATTCGTTGGTACGGCATCGGCCGGCGAACGCCGTCGGCCTCGTGATAACGGGGGAGGGGTGTTTGATAGGTGAGCTGCGGGTTGCGTTCCGGTTGCTCCCATTTCGCCGCGTCGCTGGCGACGTGCTCTTCTGGCGATCGTGCGACGAAGACGGGGGGAATTGACGATTGATGATTAGCGATTGCCGAAGCCGGAGGGGAAGATTTCGCCATATCGCTTGCGACGTGTGCTGGCGGGTCCATCGCCGCTGCTGATAACACTTCTAC
>JAYTUF010000368.1:0-1981 GCA_043744755.1 Anatilimnocola sp. | reverse complement strand
CGCAGAATGCCCCAGATGCCCAGCGGTTTGGGTTTGACGTCCCAGACCGCGTCCATCGCGGCTTGCAGTTCGCCGAATACGCCCGAAGCGCCGAACAGCAGGGTGACAACGCCCAGCGCCGTCGCCAATTTGCTCCCCTCCTGCGTGCCTCTTTCCAGCATTACCTTGATCGCCGCGGCCCCTTCGCTGCCGACGAGCTCGCTCATTTGATTGAGTAGGTGTTCGCGGGCCAGGGTTTGATCGAAGAACATGCCAGCCAGCGCGAGTGCGATCACGAGCAAGGGCGCGAGCGACAACACGCTGTAGAACGCCAGCGCCGCCCCCATGCGTGGCCCATTGTCCTTGAGCCACTCCTGAGTTGCTTCGTTCAGCACGGAACCGACAAATCGCAGCCAGCGCATCACGTCGAGGATTCCCCTCTTTCAAGAGTCTATAGGCAGATGCAGCACAATCGTCTTTGTTTCGGTCATTTCTTGAATCGCGTACTTTGGCCCCTCTTTGCCCAGGCCGCTTTCTTTGAGACCACCATAGGGCATCAAATCCGCCCGCCAGGCCGGGCCCCAATTGAGATGCACGTTACCGCACTCCGCGTGCCGTGCGAATTTCAGGGCTGCGTCCAAATCCTGGGTGAACAGACCCGCAGATAGACCATAGCGGCTGTCGTTGGCCAAGTGAATTGCCTCGTCGATGTTCGCGGCGCGATGCACACCGACGGCGGGACCGAATAGTTCATCGCGACTGATCCGCATGTTCGGCTGCACATCGGCGAGCAGCGTTGGTTCATGCAGAGTGCCGCGGCGGGAACCGCCGGTCAGCAGCCGTGCGCCTTGAGCGACCGCTTCGTGAACCCAAGTTTCGACTCGCGCGGCATCGCTCTCGCGAATCATCGGTCCCATCCGCGTGGCGGCTTGCATTGGATCGCCGGCCGTCAGCGCTTCGATCTTTGGCTGCAAGCGGGTCAGGAGTTCGTCATACACCTTTGGCAGCGCGATGATCCGCTGGGCCGAGATGCAGACTTGTCCCGCGTTACCAAATCCGCTGGCGAGGATGGCGTCGATTGCTTTGTTGAGATCGGCATCGTCGAGCACGATCAGCGGGCTATTGCTGCCGAGTTCCATCGTCACGCGCTTGAGTCCCGCGACGGCCATGATCTTTTTGCCGACTTCCACGCTGCCTGTAAACGTGATCTTGCGAACTCGCTCGTCCTGGCAGAGCGCCATGCCAACTTCGCCGCCGGCGCCGGTGAGGCATTGAATGGCCAGCGGCGGAACGCCCGCGGCGAGCAGAATCTCGACCAGCCGCAAAGCAGACAGCGGCGTGTTGCTGGCCGGCTTGACGATTACTGCGTTGCCCGCCGCCAGGGCGGGGCCCACTTTGTGACAAACGAGATTGAGCGGAAAGTTGAAGGGCGCGATGGCAACGACCACCCCGCAAGGAACCCGCAAAGTGAATCCCAGTTTGTTCGCGCCGCCGGGCGCGGCGTCGAGGGGCAACACTTCGCCCGTCAATCGCTTGGCTTCTTCCGCGGAGATTTCCATTGTCGTCGCGGCACGGGTGACTTCGAATTCCCCTTCCGCCAGCGTCTTGCCTTCTTCGAGGCTGATGAGCCGACCAAGTTCCTGCTGCGCAGCAGCAATCGCATCCGCCGCGCGGCGGAGCATTTGGAAGCGCTCGTAAGCGGGAACTTTCGCCATCACTCGCGCGCCTTCGACCGCCGCGGCCAGCGCTCGCTCGACATCCGCGCTGTTCGCTTGCGGCACGGTATCCACGACCAGGCCATCGTAAGGATGCCGCACTTCCGAACGCTGATCACGTTCGAGCCATTCACCAGCTACGTACATTCGCATCTTGGGTTCCTTAACTTTCCGCTGTCGCCCGTCCCGTAGGCCGGAACAAGCGTACTCGCGCAGTTCCGGCAGCCTTGCAAGACAACCTGGCGCTTGTGAGGGAAGTGCGGTAGACAAGGTCGGCTCAGAATTCC
>JAYTUF010000367.1:0-7603 GCA_043744755.1 Anatilimnocola sp. | reverse complement strand
ACCCATTCGGGATCCTTACGCAGCACCTGGTGATAGACATATTCAAATAGCTGGAACTGAATCGATTCCCCCGGCCGATCGACCGGCTCAATGCCATCGATCACAATCCGCCGCGAACCCTGGATAAGATTGCCATAGAGGAATGCAATCGCCGCCCGCAGCCGGGCGTTCAGGTGCGCTTGCCAATTCTGCCAGTCGTCCCAATCGAGATCCTTACGGGTCACGCGCTGGCCGCTGTAGTCGAAGACGTGCAGGTAGTCGCCGAAGCTGCGATCATTCGCGAAGAAATCATCGAGTTCCGCGAGTCGATCGGCATTGGCGATGGAAAGTTGCGTGTCGAACATCCGCTGGGCATAGGCAGCATGATTTTGCGAATCGCCGCGGGAACTGCAATCAAAGAGCACGCCGCGGCGCCGTTCCTGCGCAAGACCCGCCTGGGCGAACTGCAGACCCAGTTGCGTCTTGCCGATCCCCGTCGCCCCCACAACCACCGTGAGCGTGCCGGGAATCAGGCCGCCCCCCAGCAGTTCGTCCAGCCCGTCCACCCCCGTCGTTTGTCGCTGCGTCAAAGCTTAGTCCTTGTGCGAAAAAACCTGTCGAATTGCAGGTCGTCTAATCAGCCGCCAGGCGATAGCCTGCGGTTCCGAACGGGTACCAGCTACCGAACCGCACCCCGCGAGTGGGGGCTGATTTCAGCCACTCTGATTCTTAGCGTCGCCAATCCCCTAGGCGCTGGAGATAAAAAATGTGAAAGATTTCGCCTCAATTTGTGTTGAAAAGACGGCCGTTTCGGCTAAACTCCGAAGATTGGCCGTCCCCCAACCCTCTCCGGTAAGGCCAAACCTACTCTCCAGGCAACACGATCCTACCCTGATTTCTGTCACCTGAGTAACGACCGCGACCGCCTCATCCGCGTCCGTTCGTGCCGGAGGCTTGCGATGATTTCCCCGTCGATCTTGTTTCCCTGCCGCATCCGTTCGACAATCGACAACCAGTTGATCCTCAGGTCGCGTCCCGCCTTCACGCTGGTCGAGCTGCTGGTGGTCATTGCGATCATCGGCGTGCTGGTGGCATTGCTGTTGCCCGCAGTGCAAGCGGCGCGCGAATCGGCGCGGCGGACGCAATGCACCAACAATATTAAGCAGGTTGGTTTGGCCGCGCATAACTTTCACGACACCTGGCTCAAGTTCCCCTCCGGCATGTTGGCCGCAGAACCCATTGCCAATTACGTGACAGGCGCGGATCAGGGCGTGGGCACGATCGCCTCATTGCTTCCCTTTTTGGAACAGAACAATTCGCGCGAGATGATCCAACGCAATTTGAATCATGACGTTTCCGAGCCCTGGTGGGGGATGGACTTGTCCACGGTGAATGCCTCGCGGATGAAGACCAAGTCGCTCGTTTGTCCGTCCACCGATCCCTATAAGCACGCTCCCAATGGCACGCTGGCCGTTCTGTACCTTGTTTCCATCAATACGACGACAATGCCTATCTGGACTGCGAACTGGTCAGGTGTGACCCTTACTGACGCGAGCGGACTACCGATGGGCCGCACGAATTACCTGGGTGTGGCGGGCTTTGCGGGCTCGGCTCGCCGCATTGACGGTATGGGTACATCACCGGGACCTGGTTGGCCGGAGGACGTGGGCATTTTTTACAACCGCAGCAACACGAAGATGAAGGATATCACCGACGGTACCAGCAATACACTCATGTTCGGGGAAGCGATTGGGGGCAAAACGGGCAATAGTAATTCCACCAGGCAGTTTGGATTCACTTGGATGGGCGTCGGCTGTATGGGGTCCTCGGCTGGCTTGGCAACCAAGTCTTATGGCTCCTTTAGCTCCGAACATCCCGGCACCGTCCTGTTCGCATTAGCTGATGGCTCAGTTCGGTCCATTCGGACTACGATCGATTCCAATGTCTTCTTCGACGCCAGTGCCATGGGCGATGGTACGACCCCTATGCTGGATTAACTTAACAACAGGAGTTTCACCGCTGATGATTCGTTTGATAGTTCCATTTCTGTGTTGTAGTTTCTTGTTATTCGCCAGCGGCGGTTGTAGCTGCTCCAACGCGCCTGTGAGCGGCCCAGGACCGGGTCCACCGTTGGAAGCCACTCCGTTTGAAGGGACGACCGGAGGGCTGGCGGCCCCATTGCCACCCGGAAACACGAATCCACCCCCGCCCGCGAGTTAATCGCCAGCCGGCTTGATTCTGCTTCGTGCTTGCAATCTGCAAAAAATGCGGGGTGACTCTTTCGGTCCCCGCGCGGGCCAATTAGGCTCAGCATCGTGAACCTTTCTCCTTGAGCTTGCCACGATGCACTACCAACGCAGCCTTGCCGTCTTCATTTTCTTGATTCTGTTCGAGACCAGCCAGGCCGCCGCGCCGCCGCAGATTGAACCCGTCGCGGGCTTGCGCGAGCGCACGCCGCGTGTGCAGGCGCTGGTTGGTGGAAAGATCGTGCAGCGGCCGGGCAAGGTGCTCGACGTGGGCACGATTCTGATTCGCGACGGCGTGATTGTGGCCGTCGGTGAGAAGCTGGACCTGCCGCCCGAAGCGCGGGTCTGGAACGTCACAGGGAAGACGATCTATCCCGGCTTGATCGATGCCTACTCCGAGCAGATGGTTCCCTCCGAGAAACTTCCCGCCGCGGCGCGGCACTGGAGCAAGCGGGTCACGCCCGAGTTAGAACTGGCCGCCTTCTATCAACCGGACGAAGCGCAGCAGGCGAAGTATCGCGGCCAAGGGATCACCGCCCGGCTGGTCGCGCCGGCGGGGGGCATTCTCAAGGGACAAAGCTCATTGGTGCTCAATGGCTCGGCGACGCGGCCGACAATGTTGCTGACTGCCGTTGCTCAGCATTTGCGACTGACGGTTCCCTTCGGTTCCGATCGCGATGAATATCCCACTTCACCCATGGGCGCGGTCGCCCTCGCGCGGCAGACGCTGCTCGATGCGAACTGGTATCGCCAGGCGACGGCTGCCTCCGCCGCGAACCCGCTGCTGCCGCGCGTCGATGCGAATCGATCGCTGGCCGCTTTGCTCCCCGCCGTCGATGGCCAGCAACTGATCATCGCCGATGCGGGCGATGAACAAATGCTGCAACGGGCCGACGACTTCGCCCGCGAGTTCGGTTTGAAGCTGGCGATTCGAGGCAGCGGCCGGGAATATCGCCGCGTTGAACTAGTGAAGAAAACCGGCCGCACAATCATCGTGCCCCTCACGTTCCCGCAGCCGCCCAATGTGGAAATGGTCGCGGCGTCGCTTGATGTCTCGCTCGAACAGTTGATGCACTGGGACCACGCCCCGGAGAATCCCGCCCGGCTGATCGCGGCCGGCGTGACCATCGCGCTCACCAGCCACGGCCTGATCAGCACGACGGAATTCCTCCCCGCCGTCCGCCGCGCCGTGCAACGTGGTCTCTCCGCCGAGGCGGCCTTAACAGCGCTGACCATCACTCCCGCTGAATTGCTCGGCGCGGAAAAATCGCTGGGGAGCCTCGAGCCGGGCAAGCTGGCCTGCCTGATCGTCACCGACGGCGACCTGTTCGCGAGCAAAACCAAGCTGCTCGAAACCTGGGTCGAAGGGGAACGCTTTGAACTGCAAGCCGCCGCCCGCGTCGATGTTCGCGGCCAGTGGCAGTTCGAATTCAGCGACCGCCCCGGCAAGTTCTCGCGGCTGCATCTCGCCCTCAGCGGCAGTGCGGAAAAGCCGGTCGGGCGGTGGTCGCTAAAAGATGAACTCGGCACGAAAGAACAGCTCGCGAAAGCCGAAAAGCTGAAAGCCTTCAGCATTCATGACGCGCTCGTCGAGTTTTCGTTGGAAGGCAAAACACTGGAGCGCCCCGGCGTCGTGCGCGGCAGCGGCGTGATCTCCTCTGGCAAGAACGACAATCTGCTCATCACCGGCGAAGTGATCTGGCCGGATGGCAGCCGGTCGGAACTCAGCGGCCAGCGAACTTCGACCGAGTTCGTTGAAGACTCTCCCGCCGAAACCAAGGATGACAAAGCGGACAAAGACAAAGAGCCAAGCGCCCCTGATGACAAAGACAAGGATAAATCGAAGGACCTCGCGAAGAACAAGCCGGAGACGCCCGCCGTCTCCCAGGTGAACTTCCCCCTCGGTGATTTCGGTCGCAATTCGCTGCCCGAGCAACCGGCTGTGCTCGTCATTAAAAACGCCACGCTCTGGACCGCGGCCGAACCGGCAATGATTGAGAAGGGAATGCTCGTGATCCGCGCGGGCAAGATTGTCGCGGTCGGCAAGGATTTGGAAGTGCCTGACGGCGCCACCGTCATCAATGCCAAAGGGAAGCACATTTCGCCCGGCATCATCGATTGTCACTCCCACATGGCCACCGATGGCGGCGTGAACGAAGCGGGGCAATCGATCACTGCCGAAGTGCGGATCGGCGATTTCATCGACGCCAACGACATCACCATCTATCGCCAATTAGCCGGCGGCGTGACTGCCGCGAACATCTTGCACGGCAGCGCCAACACCATCGGCGGGCAGAACCAGGTCATCAAGCTCCGCTGGGGCAGCGACTCGCAGGGCTTGAAGTTCACACAAGCGCTGGCGGGCATCAAGTTCGCGCTGGGCGAGAACGTGAAGCAAAGCAACTGGGGCGAGAAATATAACAAGCGCTATCCGCAAACGCGGATGGGCGTCGAGCAATTGCTGGAAGACGCCATGGTCAGTGCCCGGGAATATCGCCGGCAGCAACAACTCTGGAAGCAGAACCACGCCGGCCTGCCGCCGCGGCGCGACTTGGAACTCGAGGCCCTCGTCGAAGTGCTGGAAGGAACCCGCCTCGTCCATTGCCATAGCTACCGGCAGGACGAGATTCTCGCGCTGCTCCGCGTTTGCGAAACGCATGGCGTGCGGGTCGCGACGCTGCAGCATATTCTCGAGGGTTACAAGGTGGCCGACGCCATTGCCCGGCATGGGGCCGGCGGTTCGTCGTTCTCGGATTGGTGGGGCTACAAGTTCGAAGTGCTCGATGCCATCCCGCACAACGGCCTGCTAATGCACCGCGCCGGCGTGAACGTTTCGTTCAATTCCGACGACCGCGAACTGGCCCGCCATCTCAATCACGAAGCGGCCAAAGCCATCAAATACGGCGGCGTAGAAGAGGCCGAAGCGCTCAAGTTCGTCACGCTCAATCCGGCTAAGCAACTGCGGATTGATCAGTACGTCGGCTCTTTAGAAAAGGGCAAAGATGCTGACTTCGTCGTCTGGAATGGTCCCCCGCTGTCCACGCTCGCGCGCTGCGAACAAACCTGGGTTGATGGCCGAAAGTACTTTGACCGTGTTGAAGACGCCACCGCCCGCAAGGAGCAGGATCAAATCCGCGCTGCGATCATTCGCAAGATTCTGGCCTCGGGCCAGACGATGAAAAAGCCAGGCGATAAGGGTTTGAGCGAAGCCGACCTGTGGCCCCGCGAGGATATCTTCTGCACGCACAGCCGCGGGCAGTAACAACGTAGCTCAGTCCTTCCATGACTGAGTCCGATGCGAGTCATGGAATGACTTGCCTACGTAGCGTCAGCCGTTCTCAGAAGGTTGCCGCCGCGTAACCCTTTATCCGAATGAACCTTTTCACATTCTTAGCCACCGGCTTCAGCCGGTGGCAACGACAATTTAAGATCCCGGCTTTAGCCCTACAATCCCCAGCGAATGCGAGTTAGCAAGGCGTAATTCGGATGGCTAAAGCCGGGGACTACTTAAACACCTTGTCCACCGGCTGAAAGCCGGTGGCTAAGTTAAGAAAAGTTGTTAACTGGCCGCTTGTGGCGTGCTTTTAAATCGACCCGCGTACCCGCTTGCGGCTAAGGTTGGCGTGGAATAATCCAGCAAGAATCATGCGTTCGCATCCCAATGTGCGGGTAGTATTCGCGGGCCTGTGGCGCGGCGAGCAGTACCAACATCGTCGCCAGTCCCGCTGCTTCGTGCGTCCGGCGGATTAGCTCCCGGCCGATTCCTTGTCTCTGAAACGCTTCGTCCACGGCCAAATCGGAGAGATACGTGCAGTAACAAAAGTCGCTGATTGCCCGCGAGACGCCGACTAGCAAGCCATTAGATCGCGCCGTGACGATCACACTCGCTCCGCGCAGCATGGCGGCGATGCAGGCCGCATCATCCACGGGCCGGCGCTCCGCGAGCGTGCTGCGGTGGAGCAAGTCGATGAACTCAACACTGGAGAGCGCTGTTTCGAGCTGGTAGTCGAACATTGCGCATGGTTCGTGAATCAAGTCGGAGTTTTTGGCGGGCATAGGTTGTGTTTGCCATTGGCGCCACTGGCACCCCTCTCTCGTAATCTCGTCTACGTGCCGGTTTCCACGTCGCCACCCGCGCCCGGCTGCTTCACAAACCGATAGCCCATGTCGCGGACGGTCAGGAAGTGCTGCGGCGCGGCGGGGTCTGCTTCAAAAATCTTGCGCAGCCGGAGGATGAACTGATCGGGGGCCCGCGTTTGAATGTGGCCGGGCATTTGCCAGACGTTTTGCAGCAGCTCTTGCCGTGGGATCAGCCGGCCTTCGTGCTCGACAAAGTATTGCAGCAATTCCCATTCGCGCTTGGTCAGGGGCACGTCTTTGCCGGCAACCTGCAAATGGAACCGCGGGAAGTCGATCTTGGCTTCACCGAACTCGAACGTGGTCAGCTTCGTCGGCATCGTCCGGTCGATGAACCGCCGCCGAGGAAAATGGGTCAGCAGGTTCTTCACCCGGCTGAGCAATTCATCCAGATCAAAGGGCTTGGTCAAATACTGACTGGCGCCGACATTAAAGCCGCGCGTGCGATCTTCGGTCAGCGTGCGGGCACTCAGAATCAGAATGGGCACATCATTGCCTGCTTTCCGAATCGTTTCGCAGACCGCATACCCACTCATGCCGGGCAGCATCAGGTCGAGCACCAGCAGATCGAAGTCGTTTTCGCCTTCATCAATCAGCCGCAGCGCGCTGGGCCCATCGCCGACGGTCGTCACCTGATAGCCCTCGGCCTCCAGGTTGTACTTGATGCCGACGGCCAGATGGCGTTCGTCTTCGACAATGAGGATGTGTTTGGCTGCAGTCATGATTCGGTTCGGCGGCAAGGCGAGTGGGAAGGTATGGTTTTACACCAGATTGGCGAGGCTTGCTGCGGGAGCGGGGCGGAGGGTATGGTGAGATAGTGTTCTTGTCCCCGCAAAGGTGAAGCGATGAGCCAAACTCTGGAAGCCACGTTCGATGGCGAGGTCTTTCGCCCAACGGAACCCGTTGAGCTCAAGCCCGATACGCGCGTTCAATTAATCGTCACGGTCAAGACTGCAACAGTGGAGGCGCCGAAGTCGTTCCTGAAAGTCGCCCGCGCCTTGCAACTTCCCGGTCCTACGGACTGGTCGAGCCGGTTCGAGTGCAATCGCGTAGGCTGTATCGAGAAACATGCAACAGCGGGGCCCGACCCAGGCACTAATGGCGGATGAACATTTTGAACAAGCCGGGTTTCGCGCGCGGCTGCGAGCACCCTAGGATTGCGAATGAATTAACTTCCGCATTCTCGCGACCACTGGGTTTATCCCAGTGGGGCGCTCACTTGGCAGCTACCAGGTAATCAC
>JAYTUF010000366.1:0-7615 GCA_043744755.1 Anatilimnocola sp. | reverse complement strand
CCAGTTCGGGCCTGTCTTGATGTCAACTTTCAGCGGCACGCTGAGCTGCGCCGCGGCGGCCATTTCTTCGGTCACCAACTTGGCCAGGCGTTCTTGTTCGTCCGGCGGGAATTCAAACACCAGTTCATCATGTATCTGCAGCAGGAGTTTCGCTTGCAGTCCTTCGCGCTGCAAGCGGCGATAGACGTTGAGCATGGCCCGCTTGATGATGTCGGCGGCGGAGCCTTGGATGACGGTATTGATGGCGATTCGCTCGGGCAGCGTGCGCTGTCGTTTGTTGACGAGCGTGAGGGGGTCTCGAACTCCTTGCACAGGACGCCGCCGGCCGAGGATCGTGCTGACCCAGCCCACGCGGCGGCAATCGATTAGCACTTGCTCCATGAATTTTTCCACGCCCGGCAAGCGTGAGAAATAGGCCTCGATAAACGCGGCTGCTTCGTCCTGATTGATGTCGAGCGCCTTCGAGAGACCAAACGGACTTTGCCCATAGATGATGCCGAAGTTGATTGCCTTGGCGCTGCTCCGCATCTCGCGAGTGACTTGTTCGAGCGGCACGCCATAGACGCCGCTGGCCACTTGCGTGTGAATGTCGCGGTCGTTGACAAAGGCTTCTTGCAGCGTGGCATCGCTGGAAAAATGGGCTAGCACTCGCAGTTCGATTTGTGAATAGTCGGCGGTCATCAGCAGCCAACCATTTGGCCCCGGCAAGAACGCGGAGCGAATCGCGCGGCCCGCTTCACTCCGGACGGGAATGTTTTGCAAGTTTGGATCCTGCGAACTGAGCCTGCCAGTCGCGGCGACATCCTGCTTGAAGGACGTATGCACCCGGCCTGTCGCGGGATGAATCAATTCCTGCAAAGCGACGACATACGTGCTCTGCAGCTTCGAGTTCTGCCGGTAGTCGATGATCTTCGCCGGCAGTGGATGCAGGCGGGCGAGCTCTTCCAGCACATCGACATCGGTGCTCGGTCCCGTTTTGGTTCGCTTTACAATCGGCAGTTTCAACTCTTCAAATAGCAACTTGGAAAGTTGCAGTCGCGAGTCGATGTTGAACTCGCGGCCGGCGATTTCATAGATTTCCTTCTCGAGCGCCGCGATGCGAATGACAAACTGCTCGTCGAGTTGCTGGAGCCGATCGCGATCGACGCGAATGCCGTTGAATTCCATCTCGGCTAGGACCTCGATCAGCGGAATCTCCAGGTCGCGAAACAGCGGCATGAGGTCTTGCTCGATGAGCCGCGGTTCCAAAATGGCTTTGAGCCGCAGCGGCACGTCGGCATCCTCGGCCGCGTACTGCGTGATGACATCGACCGGAACTTCGTCCATTCGCTTCTGCGTTTTGCCGCTGCCGATGAGGGACGTGATCGTGATGTTCTCGTGCCCCAAGTGACGGCGGGCGAGTTCATCGAGATTGTGACTGCGCTCACCCGGATCGAGTAGATAATCGGCGACCATCGTATCGAAGGCAGCGCCGCGGAGCGTGACGCCCGCCGAGCGCAGGACCAGCAGATCGTATTTGATGTTCTGCCCGACCTTTTGAATGTTCGCGTCTTCTAAAATGGGCCGCAACTTCTCAATGACCAGCCTGGCATCGAGTACCGTTTCGCCCGCAGGCGCACGAATGGGCAAGTAATAGGCCACGCCCGGTTGCCAGCAGAACGAATAGCCGACAATTTCCGCCTCGCGCACGCGGAGGGAAGTTGTTTCGGTATCCAGCACAATCTGCGGCTGTTGCTTCATCTGCTCGATGAGTTCGTCGAGTTGCTCGACCGTCGCAATCGTTTTGTAACTGGCAATCCAAGGTTCGGCCGATGATGCACTCGCGACCGAAGCAGCGGCATCTGTTTCGGCGATATCATCCGCGATATTTTCGTCGGACTTGTTAGTCGCCGCCGAGTTCAAGAGCGGGGCAACGATCGGCGGTACGTGTTGCAACACACCAGCACACTTCATCGCCAGCGACTCCATGCGCTTCGCCAGTTGCTTGAAGCCCGACTGGCGATTGAGTTCCGCCAGCACCGCCGGCTGCATGTTGCCAATCGTGCCCGTTTCCCAATTGAAATCGAGCGGAATATCGTTCTTCAGCCGGACGAGCTCGCGGCTATTGAACGCGGAGTCGCGTCCCTTTTCGATGTTCTCCCGCTGTTTGCCTTTCAGTTCGCCGACGTGCTCGAAGACACCTTCCAGCGTTTCATATTTCTGCAGCAGGACCATCGCCGTCTTCTCGCCGATGCCCGCGATGCCCGGCACATTATCGACCTTGTCTCCCACCAACGACTGAAAATCGACCACCTGATCGGGACGAATTCCCCATGACAGGAGCAATGCGGCCGTATCGAGCAGTTCATTCTTGCGAATGCTATACATCTTCACGCGGTCGGTAATTAATTGGCGGCAATCCTTATCGCTGGTGACAATCAAGCATTCGCCCCCAGCGTCGTGAACTTGCTTCGCGAGCGTCGCGAGCAAATCATCCGCCTCAAAGCCGGCCAGCGCGATCGACGGAATGCCCAGCGCATCGAGATATTGCCGGATCACTGGAATCTGCGGCTGCAGATCGATGGGCATCTCTTGCCGGTTGGCCTTGTACGCGGGATAAAGCACATGGCGGAAATTATCGCCCGGATGATCGAAGGCGACGACCAGCAAATCGGCTCCGCGGTTTTCGATCAGATCGAGCATGTCGCGCACAAAGCCATGCGCTGCTCCGACAGGCTGACCAGATGGCCCCGTCATCTCCGGCAGCGCGTGAAAGACCTGATAAATGAGCGAGTACGCATCGACCAGATAGACTCGCTTGCCGACGATCGTGAACGGCCCGGCTGCGCGCGAGGGCGCTGTTTCCGGCGCCGGCGGCGCGGGTTCTTCAAAGCCGGCGAACATTGGTTGCGAAGTGGAGTTCTTTGCCATCTTGGTCGCCATGATATAGTCACCTCTCGAAACTCTGATTGGTTCAGGCATCGTAGGGACTGCGAAAACCGCGTCAAGTTGGCTGGACAGGGACGGGCGACTTGTTAGAGATTGATGCATCTGAATTGATTCACTTGATTTGATTCCTTGGCAGGTTAGAAACCTGCCCCACGAAGGTTGTTCGCATGGCAAGCCGTCCAGTGGCTTTGATTACCGGCAGTGGCAAACGGCGAGTTGGTTGGCATGTGGCTGAAGCGCTCGGCGAACGCGGCTATGCGCTGGCCATTCATTACCGCAGTTCGCAGGCCGAAGCTGAGGAGACCGTTTCGGAGTTTCGTGCCCGGGGTTTCGAGGCCACTCCCATTCAAGCGGAGTTATCGGACGAGCAAGCGGTGAAGACTCTGATTGCGAACGTGCTGCAGCAATTTGGTCAGCTCGATGCACTCGTGCATACCGCTGCCATCTGGCAGCCGAAGCCGTTGGAAGAGATCACCGCCGCCGATGTGCGGAATTATTTGGAAGTGAACACGCTCGCGACGTTTCTCTGCTGCCAGCACGCCGGCTTGGCGATGGTCAAGCAATCAACGGGCGGCTGCATCATCACGTTCGGCGACTGGGCGACAGTCCGGCCGTACTTGAACTACGCAGCCTATTTTCCGTCCAAAGGTGCGATTGCCACACTGACGCGAACCTTTGCCGTCGAACTGGCCGCCCGCAATCCACGGGTGCGCGTGAATTGCATTGAGCCGGGACCCGTGATGCTTCCCGCTGATCTGCCCGAAGATGAAAAGGCTGCCGCGATTGCGGGAACGCTCGTCAAACGCGAGGGAACGCCGCAGCACATCGCTCAGGCCGTGCTGCACTTAATCGAAAACGACTTCATCACCGGTGTCTGCTTGCCCGTCGATGGCGGCCGCTCGATTGCCTCGTAATGACCAACCTCACGGCAATCGCCGCGACAGCTTCAACTTCACCAGCGGCTGCTTCATACCAGAGCGTTCGATCTCCAAAGTTATTTCCTGGCCAGCGTCTTTCTGCTCCAGGCATTGATTGAGATCACTAGGCGCGAAGAGGATGCGGCCATCGCAAGCCAGTAACACATCCCCTGGCTTCAGTCCGGCTGCAGCAGCGATGGGCAAATCAATATTGTCGATCGTGATGCCCACTTCCGTCGAACCATCACGGCGCTTCACAGAAAATCCGACGAGCGGTTCACTCCCCAGCGGCCAGTTGCCGAAGATTTCGCCGTTCCGCATTCGCACGATCGGATCGGGTCCGTCCCCTTGAATCGGTCGTTCAAACACCATCCCGCCGAGCGGATGCCGGCCGACGTGCAGTCCCATCAAGTAGCCCTGGCGGTGAAACAATGCGCCGCCGGGTGTCCACTCGTGTACATCGAGATTGCTCCACATCCGGCCACGAACGGCCTGGCGCACATCGGCCTGAACGGGCTGAACTTGAAAGCCGCTGCCGAGCTTCGCGGGCAAGAGCAGAGCGACATAATCATCGGCCAGCCGCGTTTCCTTTTGATCCCAAAATGGCACGATCGCGAGTTGCTGGGGCATGTCCGCCTTGACCAGGCCCAGGTCACGATCGCGGCAGATGCCCTTGGTTTTGGCGAGAAAGTTTTTGCCATCGAACAGATGCACCGTGACATCTTCGTTTACCGCGCCCAGCAAATGACCGGGCACAAGAATTTCGCCGTCCGGCTTGAACACCACGCCCCCCATCCAGCGCCCGTCGCGGAACTGGATGCCGACCAAGGCGGGGCTGAGGCGCTTTTCGATATCGTTCTTCCACAACTTGAGCGCCGTCGCGGGATCCTCATACGACGAAGGCATTGGCGGCAAGCGGTCGAGATCGCCGGGACTGCGGCCCAGATAAATGTGATCGACGGCCACGCCTTCCCCTTCAAAGCAACTCAGCCGCACATCGCGAATTTCAAACTCGCCAAAATCTGCAAACAGATCGCGGGTAATCACAATCCAGTGTTCCGGCAACTCGCCGTCCCACACTCGCACGGCTGAATCGAAGGCCGGCTTGCCTTTGCCCGTATCCAGTCGATACGGACGAGGCTTGACGATGGCCGGTTCAAACTCAATCGCCAGTCGGCCTTTCTCTTTCTGCTTTTGTGGCCGACGGACCGCGAACCGCGCGAAGCGATATTCACCCCACTGTGGCCGTTCGCGAATCAAGTGCGCTGCTTGCAGGCCCAGTCGATAAACACCCACACCCGTCATCTGCAATGAGCCACGTCCCGAGAAGCGATCGGCGGTGA
Organism: Anatilimnocola sp.; assembly: GCA_043744755.1. Taxonomy (GTDB): domain Bacteria; phylum Planctomycetota; class Planctomycetia; order Pirellulales; family Pirellulaceae; genus Anatilimnocola. The sequence goes on along the minus strand of JAYTUF010000366.1, from coordinate 2,427 downwards.
TCAGATTTATCGTCCCTTGGTTTGCCGATTCCGCCGCTGGTACCGGCGCGTCTTCATACAACTCGCAGGCAGTCGGCAGTTGACTGGCAGTGAAGATCGCGCGCCAGCGCAACGGCGCGGCATCGGCTGCGCCGGGAAGTTGACGAATCTCCACTCGTAATGATTGAGGAGTGGAGCGCTGATAAGGCCTGAGCGAGACCGCGAGCGGCGGCGTTTCGTTCACGTCCGGGCGCAGATCGGGAACATCAAACTCCGCGGCGGGTTGGCCTTCAATTCGCACTTCAAGCTTCGGGGCTGGACCCTGCGGACGAACGCGCGCGGCGGCAATCACCAGCCAATTGTCGCTGGGTTGAATCGTGATCTCGCGGGCGAGAACCAGTGGCCGATCCTTCATGGCAATCGTCGGCAGAAAGCCTTCTTCGCTACGGTCCAACGTCCGCCGCTCTTGCGAGGCGATGATCTCCCGCGCGGGGAGTGGAGCGCTATTGCGCGTCGGCGTTACTTGCCAATCTTTCCAGGCCGTGAACCGTTCCGGCAAACGGCGCTCAAGCTCGCGCTGTACGGCAACCGGATCGAGTTCCAGCCAGCCATCGGCCAGGTTCACATGGTCGCGAATATCGAGCGGATCCGCGCCCGCGGGCCGACCCTGATGCACCTGATCGAGCTCGACGATCAGAGTTTGCGGCTTCACGGGCGGCGTCTTCGGCGGCAGCACGAGACGCCCGGTATCGGCCACCACTTCCGACCCGAGCAGCAGCGGGCTTTCCCACAGCGGCGCGGCGCCCGGCATGATGCGCAATCGCAGCTTGGCGCAGCCACCACGCCCTGCGACCCGATCGAGACAAGTCATCGTTCGCAAGGCTATGCACTCGACGGGCAAGGGTAAGCTCAATTGTCCCGGCGCTTGCACCCCCAGGCCGAAACCAAAATCAGTTGTCAAACTGCGCAGTGGTCCACCCAGGATATTGCGATTGGTGGTCCAGCGAGTTTCACCGCCTGTCGTCGTAGCGCCACGGTGCAATTCAAATGCCCGTTGCAGCGGCACTTCGTTCTGCGCAAAGAACCGCCACATGGCGACCTCGCGAATCGGAATCCAAAGTGGGTCAAGCGACCAGGCCGGCTGCAGCGCATGAACCCAGCGAAGCGGATCGTTCGGATTCCCTTCAAACCGCGGCGCGAAGCGTTCGGACGAGCTGGTCACGATCAGGCCGCCCGTCGTTTCCAATTGCCAGAGTCGCGTTTCGGGCTTGGTGCAAAGGGTAGCTAGTTCCTCAAAGTGCAATCGCCAGGGATGCGCGAGTGCGGGGAGATGCAGTTCCGAAATCTCGTTGAAGGGAACTCGCCGCGCTCCCTCCTCCAGCAAAAGTTGCACGCCGGGGCCTTCCAGCCGATAGGCTTGAAACAGCAGCACTCGGCCATCGCGAAAGAAGAGTGAGCCGGGTTGATAATCGAGCTTCCGTCGTCGCTGCCAGACAATCCGCCGCACATACGACGCATCGACCCGCAAGCGCGGGACCGGCCGTTCCTTTGTGGGTTCGAGCGCGATCCGCGGCTCGACGATGAGATGCGCCGGCAACGGATCGAACTTCGATTCCAGCCCGGTGCGGGCGTCCAGCACGTTTCCCGGCAAGCAATCACCCGTGTGCAGTTCCACGCACGCTGCGGGCGAATCACCCTGCGGCAACGACCGGTCGCGCAGCCAACGGACAGGGTTGGCGGGATCAAGCAACGGCTGATTATCAAGCCGCGGCACGCGCAGCGGTTCATGCCAATCGGTGAGCAACTTCCCCTGCAACCGCTGACCATTTTGCAGCAGAGCCTGATACCGCGGAGTGGACTGTGCCCAGGCTGTTGAAGACATCGTCAGGGCCGAAATCAACAGTAGTAGACGTTGCAGCCCGCTACTCACCTTCCGCCCAAGACTGCACCGAACCATCGCTTTCGATATGGACTTGCACGACATTGGGCCGGCAGCAGACGGGGCAATCTTCGACGAACGATTGCTCGCTCCCTTGCGACGCATCCACAGGAATGACGATCTCTTCTCCGCACGCATCGCAAACATACGAGACCTCCTGCTGTATCTCGCACGCTCGCGGGCGACGACGTTTCTTGGCCATGACGATAAGTATAACCCTACGTGGCGTGAGACGGGCGGAGCGTTACGGGGGACTGGGAAAAAGACGGGGGGAGATTGAAGAGTGATGAATCCCGATTGCCGATTGCAGAACGAAAAGTGGTTCGAGAGTATCTCGGTCTCAATCTCAAAACTTCAAACTTCGACCTTCGCCCTACAAACTATCATCCGCCGGCGCAACGGGCGTGCCTGCCAGGCGATGTCTCGGTTCGAGCAGCGTGAAGCTCAGTAACCAGCCGATGAAGAGCAGGCCGGTGATGAACAGTGAGACCCACAAGAAGCCGATTTGG
>JAYTUF010000365.1:0-1989 GCA_043744755.1 Anatilimnocola sp. | reverse complement strand
TCAAGTCGTTTGCGACGGCTGAAATCGAGTACTCGCAAAGTGAAGACCACTTTGGTCTGCCCCTTGGTCGCCGTCCAGCGTTCGAGACTTTCTTCCTCTGCGTCCGGAGGGAGCAGATGCAGACCAAGGATATAGATCCCGCCGGGCGCGAGTGCGTTGACCACGCTTTGCAAATGGCTGCGGGCGGCTGCGGCGGTCGTCATGTGTCGAAAAGTGTTGAATGTGCAAATGGCCGCATCGACGGGTTTCTGAATCGTGAACTCCGTCATGTCGTCGCGATAGACATCCGCGCTCAGCTTGCGTTTCGCGAGTTGTTTGCGCAGGTATTCAAGCGCCGGATCGCTCGTATCAAAACCCACCATCTGATATCCGCGAGCAGCGAGTTCCACGATCAATCGCCCGCCGCCGCAGCCGGGCTCAAGCACGCGCCGGACGGGTCGCTGGGCATACTTATCGAATGCCGCCGCGAGAAAATCGGCTTCGGGCTGGGTCTCGTCAGCAAAGGCCAGATCGTAGAACTGTGGATAGTCGTACCAATCGGCCAGGAGCGCGCGGCGGGGCATGGAGGATCGCTTGCAGAAGTCGGTCAGGTGAGAGGCAATTGCCAACTATTCTACGACAACAACTGCTTGGGCGGGGCACACTTCTGGCTTGTTGTTTCAATCGCCGACGGGCGGCGGTTGAGCAAACGGACGATGATGTAACCCAAGCCGACGACCACAGCGAGTGCGGCGAGTACCGGCAACACCAGGGCGAGCATGGTCGTGATCAGGGCGCCCAGCCACTCGCCGGTGGAGACCAGAAAGTTCGCGCTGCCGCCCGTGGTGGCCGTCGATGTGCCGCGCACGAGAACTGTGCCGGTTTGCACGATGCCCGCCGCGCCGCCGCCAGCGATGACTGCCACCGTCCATTGCATCAGCGGCGACATATCGGCCACGACCGAAGCGGTGAGGATGGTGCCGGCGACAACCGCCGCGGGGGTGGCGATGCTATCGAGCGCGTTATCGACCCAGGGAATGTAGTAGGCGAGGATTTCTAGAACCGTCGCCACGCTGAAGCAGACGAGAGCGGCGGGAGAATCGATCCATTCAAAGCCGGAAGCCAGGTTCAAATGACCAGCCTGGGCGGCAATGCTCAGCCCCAGCAGGGGCACGAAGATCCGAAATCCGCAGGCCGCGGAAAGACCCAAACCCAGACATATCGAAAAGAACCATTCCATCGCCGTCCCCACGAATTAGTCACCCTTGAGCAGCGGGGTGTTCTGATTCTTATTCGCTCGGCGCCGTTGTTTATTGAAACCAGGTTTCTTGTAATTGGGGTCTGCCAATTTGTCGGCCACGCGTTTTCCCGCCGCGGTACTGGGAGCGCTCATCGTCGGCTCAGCCGCGCCATCCAGTTTGTCACCGACTTGCGTTTGCGCGAGACGAGCGGTGCCCCGCTCGACATAATCGGGCGAAAGATCGAAACCCAAGCAATCGCGACCGAGCTTTTTGGCGGCCACCAACGTAGACGCACTGCCACTGAAGGGATCGAGCACCACTTCGCCCGGCTGCGAGCAACTGCGGATGATCCGCCCGAGCAGTTGCTCCGGCATCTGGCAGCCATGAAAGCCGGCTCGTTCCTTAAAGGTGCCGGCCACGCGTGGGAAGTACCACGTATCCTCTTCGCCCGAAAAACAACCGGCCAAATCCTGTGGCCGCAGCACCCAGGTGTCATCGGGCAGCCGGCCGTTGGGGTTGGCTCGCATGTCGCTATAGACAAGTTGCCGCGCGGACGGAATGCGGTTTTCGAGTTCTTCGCTGCGAAACGTAAACTGCTTGCGGTCCTTCACGAAGTAAAACAAATGCGCGTGCGAGCGGCTGAACTTGAATTTGCAGTTCACGCCGAACGTGTAATACCAGATCACCCAACTCCGCGTGTGAAAGCCGACTTTTTGACTGAGCACCTTCAGTTCAGCCGCATACTCATCGCCAATCGCCAGCCAGAAGG
>JAYTUF010000364.1:0-1990 GCA_043744755.1 Anatilimnocola sp. | reverse complement strand
CAAACGAACTTCGCCTTCGAAACCAGGCTCGCATGTCTCCACCGCAAAAATCCTGGCCGGCGTCCCGCCCAAAAAAAAGTGACAGCTTCAAACCACTGGTGCGTGGGGTTAACAACTTTTAGGGATTCATCCATGGCCAACTCCGTTCTCCATCGTTATCTTGACCCCGAAGTGCTCAGCCACGTCGCCGACCGGCATTTGGAGCCGCGGGGGCTCGTCATCGGCAACCTGGCCGGCGCGCACAAGTCGCCGCTCGCCGGTTTCGCGGTCGAGTTCGCCGGGCATCGCGAGTATGTGCCCGGAGACGATCCCAAGCACATCGATTGGCGGGTCTATTTCACCCGCGAGAAATTGTTCATCAAGCAGTATGAGCTCGAAACCAACTTCGTCTGTCATCTGATTCTCGATGTCAGTGCTTCGATGCGGTACGGCGACCAGCGCGAGCAGAAGTTGTTCTACGCCGCGCAGATGGCCACGATGCTGGGCTATTCCATCGTCCGCCAGAGCGACAAGGTTTCGCTGGCGACGTTCGATAGCCAGGTCCGCGGGGTGGTGCCGCCGAGCAACTCGATGGACCAGATCTTTCGTATGACGCAGCATCTGGACAAAATCGACCCCGTCGAAAAAACCTCTCTTGCCGATTGCCTCAACGAGGTTGCCGGTCGGATGGGCCGCCGCGAGATCGTGATGGTCTTCAGCGATTTCTTCACCGATCTCAAAACACTCGAACCCGTCCTGCAACGCCTCCGTTACAACCGGCACGAGGTGGTCCTGTTCCAGGTGCTGCATCACGAGGAAGTGGCGTTTGATTTCGAAGGCATGGTCAAGTTCGTCGGCCTGGAAGTGCCGGACGAACTGCTGGCCCAGACGGAAGATCTCCGCCGCGGTTATCTGGCCGCCTTGCATCGCTTCAACGACGAGTTTCAAGAACTCGCCCAGCGGAACGGCTGCGAGCGAATCCTGGTCGATACCCGCCGGCCGATGAGCGAGCTGTTCATCGACTATCTCAATCAGCGCAGCATGTTGAACCGCGGACGTTGAGTCGCGGATGTTGGGCCTCAATAGGCGGCCTAATGGTTGCTTATCGCGCCTAAAGCGATAGAATCGAGCGTTGCCGAACGGGGCCTTCCGCCCCTTCCCGGCCTACTAACGGGCAACTAAGGCTACGGAACCTGCCGCGAAACGCTAGCGGAACTGGCGTGTTTGGGGCAATCTGCCAGCCGCTAACAGGCACCAGAGAAGGCAACAGGCGATGCGCTATTCTTTTCGATTGGCCGAGGTCGTGGGGCACGTCCCCGATCCGCGGCGGCGTCCGGGCACCATCAAGGCCGTTTGCGATTACACGGGCCTCGACCGGCACCAGGTCGCGGCGCTGCTCAAGAACGAGGTGAAATACATCCCGCTCGATGCCCTCTCCAAGCTGTGCGATTACCTGATCGAGAAGGGCTTTGCGACCGCCGCCGAGCTTCCCGGCCGGTTGTTTGCGGTGGAGCCGGAGCACTTTTGGGAACTGCTCGCTCGCAGACGGCGGCTGGAACTCTGCCTCGGTGTGCGTCGCGGCGAACCGGAAACTTCTTTGGACGATGCTTGGGTGGTGGCGTCGGATTCGGTGCTGCTCGGCGAGCTCTTGAACGGCGTCACATCGTTGGGGGGCACCTCGCGCCATAAGCACGAAAAAGACCCTAGCGCCCCTGTTCCCTTTGCCGCCGGTCCGCATCCGGAGCAATTGCATCAGTCGCTGGTCTTCAGTCCAGGCCAGTCGTCGTTCGCCGATTACGTCGAGCTGGCCCGCAGCGTCTACAACGGCTTCTGTTCCGCTGCCGGTGATAAAGCGCTGATCTGTCTGGGCAGCAACAAAAGCAACCCCGTCGTCGAATTGCTGCTGGCCGAAGCTTTCGGCGCGAACCCGTTCGAAACGCAAGACAACATCGCCGTGGCCAGCAAGCGGAGCTGTCCCTTGTTCTTTCGCTACCGCGCCCATGATCCGCAG
>JAYTUF010000363.1:0-1994 GCA_043744755.1 Anatilimnocola sp. | reverse complement strand
CACAAGAATTCAACTAACCGCAGTTTTTCTGCAGGAGGAAGTGCTCTCAAATCATCACTGTTGATGGGCATTTGCAGATTCCAATGAATCTAGCGGTCGGAAAGAAAAGCGAGCGAAGGGGATCGAACCCTCGACAGTTGCCTTGGGAAGGCAATACTCTACCACTGAGTTACGCTCGCCTGACCAACCGATTATGACATGCGACTGGCGGCCGTGCAATGAAGCCATGGTGCTCATCTCGCTCCGCGAGATGAGTCCTCATGCGAAGCATGAGGAGTACAATAAGAAACATGTCCCCCTGGTCCGAATTCCTGCGCAAGTTAAATCCAGACGGCAAGCAGCCGCTCACGGCGATCTGGCGGATGTCGGACGGCGCCGCACTGCACAAACTCATCCCCGCCGCTGACCAAGTACTGGAGGAAGAGCTCGCTGCTGACTCAGCCTTTTCTTACAAGCTTTACCAAATCGCCGAGCTTGAATTCGATCAGCGGCTCAACTCCAGCGCCATCGATCTCGAAACCATCGAGCAGGCAGCCCGCACCAGCGGCCTGATCTACCGCCGCAAGCCGGACCGGATCAGCGTTCGCTCGCCTTACACGTGTTAGCGGCTCACTGTTACGAAGCAGTGGCTTAGCAGTGGCTTCGTACTACGTGGGCCAGGACGCCTTCATTCTAGGCACGTGAATTGCTTCTCGTGGTTCAGCGGGGCCTGCAACTTCCAAGCATTACATGCCCTACCCCTTTTATGCCAGGAGATTAAAGCCATGCGCTGGTACTACTACGTCTTGATGTTGGGTGCGCTGCTCGCGGGGGCGGTGATCGCGGAAGGCGAAGATCGCGTCTATGAGGGGCCTTGGAAAACGACGAATCGCAAGTTGGACGGCGTGATGACGGCCGTCGTCAGAGACCTGGGCAATGACAAATGGCAAGGCCGTTTCTATGGCATTTGGCAAGGTGTGTCCTTTGATTATACCGTGAAGTTTTCAGGCAAGCTGACGTCGCTCAAGGGAACCGCCGTTATTGATAACGCTGACTACACTTGGACCGGCTTGATCGATGATGAATCACCCGGCACTTTCCAAGGGAGCTTTGGTGGTTCCCGCTATACGGGGCATTTTGCGCTAAAGGAAAAGAAACATAGTCCGGCTGCGGTGACCGCGGCGAAACTGCGGTCAGAGGTTGACCGTTAAAAGACGATGAGTCAGGCCATTCATTTATTGAGCCACTTGCTCGCCGCCACCAGCAGGCTCACGGCGACCATCAAGAGCATCGGCCCCGCCAGCAGGAACAATAGGGCCGTCAGCTTCATGCTCGCATCAGTCCCGTCCGCCCGCACCAGGTAATACGCCCCCGACGAGGCCACGCTGCAGATCAGCATGACCACAAACATGCCCAGAATGCTGAACTGCGGCCGCCGCCCGCCCGCCGGCTGTGGCGGCATCGCTAGTTGCTTAGGCTGAGGCTTGGAACGCGTATGACGCATCTTGGTAGTTTACACGATCGGACGGTAACGGCGACAAAAACCGTTGAGTTAATTGAATCGCTCGAATTGCGTTTTAAGCCGCGAACGACATATGATGTCGATATTGCGTTTTTCGGACGAGTTCCGAAAATAAGCCGTGGAACTCGGTGCGAAGATCGCGAGCAATGTCCGGGTCCGGCGAGCTTCAGCCTCTCACCGCGGCCCTCTTTCCGGAGCGCCGCGGAGAGGGAGATGAGCGAATCGATACTTAATCCCTGACTCAGATCCGAGATTGTCGGGGAGAGGGATTAAGACGGCGAATCAGGAATTCGGTTTCGCGAAAGGAAGCGAAGATGGGCGTTGAATATGTCAATCGGAAGGATGATCGCTACTATCTGCAACAAGGCAAGACGAAGACCGGCAAGCCGAAGTATTACTGTTCGCGCAAGCCCAAAGGCGAAGTAGTTGAGGCAATGCCTGAGGGATTTGAGTGGTGGGAAAATCCCAGGGACGGGATCGTATCGGTGCGCAA
>JAYTUF010000362.1:0-7645 GCA_043744755.1 Anatilimnocola sp. | reverse complement strand
TTCGACTTGGCAAAGTAACGGATTGCTCGCTGGCGATTCTCCAGGTCGGTGTCGAGGATCACTTCTTTGATCTTGTTCTCAGATAATCGCACGGCTGTTACTCTTTCTTTATTCGGTGGTTGATCCGTCAATTTGTGTCGTGGGCTATTCACCCATTTCCTTCAGCAACTCAGCCCGTCGCCGTTCGATGGCCTTCAGGCGGGTGGTGAGCTTCCTGGCTTCGGTGTTGAGGTCAGCCAACTCCTTTTGGAACTTCTTCTTGTGCAGGTGGTCCTGCCCGCTCTGGTCTCGGACGAGAGCTTCGACTTCGTGCCGTAAAAGTCGATACCACGGGTTGCCGTGCATGTTGCTTTCACGAAACTGCAACTTGCCCGCTCGGAGCGCTGCGATGATTTCCTGCTGAGTCAGACCGAACTCCTGCCGAGCGGACTTGTCGCTCAGAGTGGCCCCTTTTCGTGACCACATCGAATCGCCATCGTCCATGTTTCGTTTCTCCGCAGCGGTGCTGTCGTCTTTCTCATCACGCCTGAGGCAACGTCGCTTTCAGGTCGGGTATACCGGCCAAGAAGATCGCATCGCTCTGATGGCCGTGGTACGCCTTAAACACGAATTCGTTCCAGTAGTTTTTGCCGAGGCCGAACTTTAGAAGTTGGTGCAGCCGGTCAGGCTCGTCTTGGCCTTCGACCTTGAGCAGCGTCCGCTTGAGGAACTGAGTCCAGTCGTCTTTTGTGGATTCGACCAGGATGTAGGGCGTGGTGAAGAGCACATGAACGGTTTCCAACTCAGGCAGCGGGGGTGGGAGCCGCCTGACATACCAAAGTTCGCCCGACCTGCCTTGATAACCCGCGGTGCAGAGGCACGAGAACTCGTTCCCGGTTATCAATTCTCGGAGTTTGACGAGGCCGCCTTCCGCCCCAACATGCTCGTAGATTCCCATACGGGACTCGGACAGCTTTTTGAGTGCCCCTAACTGATCGGAATTCAATAGGAAAATGTCGTTGGCGTCGATCTGACACTTCCCGATGGTGTCGCCGTCCTTTCCGAATCGCAGGTCGTAGAACGCCCAGCAGGTAAAGTAGCTGACGGTCAACGGACTCATCGGCGGCCCCATCGGCATGTACTCGTCCTCGGCATCGCCAGCCAGCTTGGCATACGACTTCATCTCTGGCAGTTGTGACACGCCTTCCGCGAAATGCGAACTGATCTGCTGGATGTAGGCGTAGACAGCGTGGATGGGATTAAGCCCATCCTTGATGAGCAGGGCGACATCCCGGACGCCACCGGGAAGCGGCTCGCCGGGACGCCGCTGCGGTGCCCTGGTGGGCAGATTGCCTGATTTCGATGCGAGCTTTCGGTGCAGCTTCCTGCTTGTGTCGCCCATTGCTATCCCCACTTGGCTTTCTTCTTGGTTACGTTGAATTTCGGACTCGTCCCCTCATCAAGACGATCCGCCAGTGTCCGGCAAAACGGAGATTTTAGCTTTGTTTTGCCATCTCACTAGTCCTTGTCTTCCTCATTTTTGTACAACGACTGCGGTCTTTCGGGAATGTACGGAATCAGCCCTTGGCGAAGTGCTTCTTCCTGAATCTCCCGCTTCAAGAAGCGGGCATCTAGCAGGAAGCCATTCACTTGAATCATCCAGGCCATCGGGTTCTGCTTGATCCGGCTGCGAAGTGACCATTCCGGGTCCATCGGCCTGATCTTGAACATCTTGCGGATCAGCTTCGACTTTCCCTGGCCGGTGCTTTCGCCGACACCAAAAGACTTGTCGATGGCGGTGAGCTTCATGTGCGGAGTCTGGCTCCTGTCGTCGAGGAAGTTCACCCAGCCAATCGTGCGGACGATGCCGCAGGCCCAGGTATTTGGCTTGCCGCTCACCAAGGGCGAGGGTCGTTTCCGGGCGAGCTTCTCCGTGAGCTTTCGGCAAAGTTCGGCGTATTCATCGTTGAGATGCTCCTTACAGAACCCATCCACGAGACCGGCGATGACATCGACGGCTTGGTTCTTCGCTTCATCAGGAGATGGCTTGCGTTTTGGCATGGCTACTTCATAAATTGCTGCCAGGAAATCCTGGAAGCCCCAAATGCCGCCGCAATCTTCGGGCGGGCAGGCTCATACACGTCAGGCCCTCAAGAACGAGCTTTCGCTCGGCAGCGGTTAGTTTGAGCGGCAACTTCTCGCCGGGTCGAATTTGTTTTCTGGCTGGCATGTGGGCCTCCGTGCAAATGATCCCATGATTCGCTGCATTCTACCGACTTTTAGACGATGCCGGTAGAATCTTCATGGCCTTCAAATGATAGCGGCATCACGAGATTTCAGTCAGCCGGGAAGTGCCGCCTTTTGTCCCTCACGGAACCTGAGTAAATGCAGCCATTCATCCCAGCCGAGGAGTTGAAGAAGACCTACTGCGTGTTCGGCCACTTCTATTCGGTCGAACTTGCTTCAAAGGAAGTCGTCGAGTGCCGCAGCGTCTTGGAGCTAATTGCCAAGCCAAGAATCCCGAAAGACCACTCGGAGTTGTCGCTCCTCGACCCTGATGCCCTGTTCATCATGATGAACCCCGGCTCGTCGAAGCCGCTGGTCGAGGTCAACAACCGCATCATTGCCAGGGTGATCCACAAGCTGGCGATCTCGCTGGTCCCGACCAAACCCGACACGACACAGTATCAGGTCATGCGGCTGATGCACGTTCGCCAATGGCATCACGTTCGGGTGCTAAACCTCTCCGACCTGCGATGTTCCAAGAGTCCCGAATTCATCAAGAAGTTCCAGCGTTTGGAGAAGGAAGAAGAGTTCAACTCGCATTCCATCTTCTCCGAGGCCCGGAGGGACGAACTGTTGATCAAACTTCCCAAGCAGAAAACGACGCCGCTGGTGTTGGCCTGGGGCATGAGCGAGAAACTCAACCCACTGATCGACCGATGTTTGGCGAGGCTTCCTCCGAAAGGCAAGATGAAGGGCCTGTTAGAGCAGGGAACGACGAACAAGTACCGGCATCCGCTGCCGTCTCTCCAGAAGGATCAGCGGGTTTGGCTGGAAAAAATGGTTCAGCATTTCGAGGAGTGACGGAGGTTTGAGTTTCACTCTCGATCACGGGTACAATCATTGGTCGAGACGGAAGGAATTTCAGCGACGGTGGGCTGCTCCAACTTACGGAGTCCGCTCATGCCCACCGATGGGATCACCGTTCGAGACTTACGCCGTTTGTGGAAGCCGCATAAAGTGCGGCGCCGCTGAGGGCGAAGGTGGGAGTGAGGTGAGTGCGATTCACTCAACCGGCGTTCCGTTTTCCCAATCCGACTTCTTGTCGCCAAATGCCGCCGCTTTGACAAAGAAGCGCCAGTCCACTGGAAATCGCCAGACCTGAAACAAGATGAATGCCATTTCTTCGGCTGCTGACACTTCGTCGCCGTAGCCTGCTAGATAATGTTGGTAAGCGGTGAAGGATTTCTTGTCGAGACAGGCAGCAGACATCGGCTTGCTAATTCTGAGTTACAGGCGAAAATGCTGAATGTAGATTTGGTCGTATCTGGAAAGCGTCTGCAGTCAATCACATGGAGTAACGATGGCAAAGAGTCGCAAAGCCTGGACGATAAGCCCAAAGAAGAATCTCAAGCCTTCCGTGCCTGATTCAATCAAGGTAGAATTGGAAGCCAAGGCAGCCGACCTGATCGAAAGCGTCTTGAAACCGAAGCACGTTTTGCCGCCCACTGCAGACCAGCAGTTCAATTACATCACGAATATCGGGGCAATGTGGTACAGGAACTATTTCTACTTCATCGCCACCTACGCCTGCCCTGGCCCGAACGCCCTTTCGCCCACGTTCGAGTCGAAGTTTGCCAGGATGGAACACGTTGGCAGTGGCAAGTTCGCTCTTAGCTTCATGCGTCACAACGACGAATGGTGTGGGCTATTCGAGGGCCTCACTGTGGATGAGTGCCTGAGTGCCATTCAGGACGATGCGTGGTTCGTGCCGTAGACGTGCTGGATCAGGACATTCCGCAAACGAAATCGCCGCTTCATCCTCCGAGGCAGGTTGAATAGCTGCCCAGGCAAGCGTTGCACCCGTGAACTCCAAAGGCATGTTGACCAGAGACGGCTGGCTGCTCTTCGCCACTCGCTGTTCGAGAATGTTCGCCTACGGCCTACTCTCGGTCGTGTTGATGTTGTATTTGGTCGAGGTCGGATTGAAGGAATGGGAAGTTGGGCTGCTGCTTACGCTGACGCTGTTCGGTGACACGGCGATCTCCCTCTGGCTCACGACGACCGCCGACCGGATTGGCCGCCGTCGCACGCTGATCGTCGGCGCTCTCTTGATGGCGCTGGCCGGGGTTGTCTTTCTCGCCACTGGCAACTTCTTTCTGCTCGTGATCGCCGCGACGATTGGTGTCATCAGCCCCAGCGGCAACGAGATCGGGCCATTCCTATCAGTCGAACAGGCGGCACTCTCGCACATTGTCACTGATGATCGGCGAACGGATGTCTTTGCTTGGTATAACCTCGCTGGCTCATTCTCGACAGCGCTCGGCGCATTGGCAGGCGGGCTTCTGGCGGAAGCAGCCCTTCGATTTGGCTTGGAGGGAGCCGCTGCCTATCGCCCGGTCCTATGGACGTATGCCGGGATCGGTGTGGCGATGATCGGCGGATTCGCCTTGTTGTCCCCGGCGATTGAGCCAAATGCCGAAGCAAGCCCGCCACGAAAAACTGTTCTTGGGCTCCACGAATCTCGCTGGACGGTCTTTAAGTTATCACTGCTCTTTGCCCTGGATGCGTTCGGCGGCGGCTTCGTGATTCAGAGCGTGATCGCCTATTGGTTCCACGTTCGTTACCAACTGGACCCGGCGATGCTCGGCACGATCTTTTTGTTCGCCAATCTGTTCGCTGGGATGTCGGCCCTGGCCGCTGGTTGGCTCGCTCGACGGATTGGGCTGGTGAACACGATGGTCTTCACGCACCTGCCGTCGAATGTGCTGCTGATCCTGGTCCCTCTGATGCCGAACGTCTATTGGGCCATTGGCGTGCTGCTCCTGCGGTTCAGCATCTCTCAGATGGATGTGCCGACACGGCAAGCCTACACGATGGCAGTCGTGCATCCCGATGAACGCTCGGCAGCAGCAGGTGTCACGGCAGTTGCTCGTTCAGTTGGAGCTTCGATCTCGCCACTTTTGGCGACGATCTTCATCGGCAGCGCCGCTATGATGAGCCTGCCGTTCTTCGTTGCCGGGGGACTCAAGATCGTTTACGACGTGCTGCTATATCGAGCGTTTGCGAGCAGTGAGGCCCAAACAGCCAAAGAAATCGAGGCAGATTGATGACCCACCAACCCATCCTCCGCAAACCCTAAAGACCATGAACCACCCACCAGTTCTCCGCAAACCAACCGAAGGCAAAGGAGCATCAGGATGATTCGTTGCACCACTGTACTCATCGCATCCCTAACTGTGGGCCTGACGGTGTTCGCCCAGGAAAAGAAAGGGCCACTTTCCGAACTGCCCAGCAAACCCGGTGCGCACGTCGAGAAGATTAAGGCGCTGGGCGACAACGAATGGCTGGAACTTGGCGTCCCTGCCGCGGACCCTAAGTGGGGCAAGGCACGGGGTAGTTCCTGGGGTGCTAAAGCCCTGATACTCGCACCAGACAAGCGGGGAGCGTTTCTATTTGGAGAAGGAGTCCACGGCTACGTCAAGCCCGATGGCCACGTCATGGACGATTTGTGGTTCTATGACATCAACGCTCACGCCTGGACTTGCCTGTACCCAGGAATGAACACGAAAACCTTCACGCAGCGAGTCAAAGACAAGCAACTATTGCTTGATGACGATGGCCAGCTAATCGACAACGACAAACAGCCTATTCCGCTGCACACTCTGGTTCATGCCTGGGGCTATCTCACCTACGATTCCGACCGGAAGAAGTTCGCCTTCCTTAGCTGGAACGGCCTGGGCAACAAGGTTCCGAGGTACTTCTTGGGCGGTGAGAAACAAATGGACGAGGGACTAAAGCTGCTTGAAGAAGAACTGAAAGACAAGAAGAAACTGATCTACTCTCCCTGGTTCTACGACGTGGCGACGGGCAGGTTTGAGCGATCCCCGGCAGACAATTCGACCGCCATCAACGCTGGAGGATTTCCTCAGTTCCACTATCTTCCTTCCAATAAGCAATTCTTCGCCGTGGGGTCCGACACCGTGGCGATTTACGACCCGGCGAAGAACCAGTGGAGCGATGCCAAGCCGAAAGGCCCAAGCCCCAGGGGGTCCGATGCCTGTGGTTGCTACGATTCCAAGCGGGGTCGGTTCTATCGAAATGATGGCGACGGCTCCAAAGGCGAAGGACTCATGGCGTATGACATCGAGAGCAATTCTTGGAGCCACCTGAAACCCACAGGAACAGCACCGCCGCCAGCGAACACGAACGCTGCTTTCTACGAGTATGACGCTCGCCTCGACAGCGTGGTGGCAATCCACTTCAAGGGAAAGTCGCCGGGTGTCTTTGTGTACGACCCGAACACGAATTCATGGGCAGACTCGATTCCCTGTCCGGCTGACGGTCCCAAGTTTCACTTCGCCGCCAATACCTGCTTTGACCGAGAGTTGAACGCCTACTTCTGCCACGTCGCCGGTGATAGCAGCGATAACGGCGTGATGTGGGTGTATCGGTACAAAAAGTAATATATCCCCGAGCAACTGGCGACTGGTTACTTTGGTTGAAGGGACTAAACAATGGCCTCGACCTACGCCCACATCCTCGACCTCGCCAAAGAAGCCGAGCCGCCCGCTGACGGCATCCTGAGCCGCACGATCTACCAGGATGATCGCATCAAGGCCGTGGTCTTTGCCTTCGGTCAGGGACAGGAACTTTCCGAACACACGGCGGCGAAACCAGCCATGCTGTTCTTCGTGAAGGGAGAAGCCACCGTGGGACTCGGTGACGACACGCAGGAGGCTCAGGCTGGGACTTGGGTTCACATGCCTGCGAGCTTTAAGCACTCGATCAAGGCCAAAGACGCCGGTGGTGATGCTGCTCGTGTTGTTGAAGTGAGTCAGCCGTTTAGAAAAGGGATCGAATGGAATACTCGGAAGATGAAATCAGGGATGCCGCCAAATCGCAGGCGCTCGTGTGCAAGAAGCTGCTGGAGATTATGGACCTGCAAGGCGACATCGACGCTTTGTTGCGAGACAAACTCCCCACGCCGTTTGGTTCCGAGAAATGGACGAATGCCCGCCCAGAGGAACTGCAGCGTTTGATCCTGATGACGGCCATTCAGTTCGTGCTTTTCGAGCGTGTCGATTGGGTGGAAGGCAACGGCAAGTTCCAGGAAATCAGTGACGAAATGCTGAAGCTGTTAATCGGTCAGTGCAAGTGGGTCAAGAAGAAATACGGCTAGGCGATGCCGCAGAGTGAGTCAAGAAGTGAAAAAGCCCGCCGATCTCGGCGGGCTTTTTCGTTCGTTGCCGTCCCTTTTTACCCAAGGATTTACCGAGGCACTTTACCCAAAAAAAACAGCTTTCGTAAGTCCTTGCGTTGAAAAGACTTGCAATGGGCGGTGGGTAAACCTCCAGCGAAGCCGTCTGCTCGCAGACGTTCGAGGTTTGTGGGAATGTGAAAGAGGTCGGGTCTTCACGAACTATTCGGCCTGTTCCCGTTC
>JAYTUF010000361.1:0-7649 GCA_043744755.1 Anatilimnocola sp. | reverse complement strand
CTGAATCCACAGGAGGAGCGCGATGCAGCCACTGAAGGCGGCCATCACACCCCCCATCACCGCGAACCCGGCCTTTTCGTCCGGATTCCCCGGCATTCCCATCGAGCCGCCTAACATGGCCAGCCCGATCACAAAATAGAGGAGCGGAAAGAAACCGCCGAGCGCGCCCAGCCCGGCCATCACGTAGTAAAGGACGGAGAGCAACTGCAAGTGCTCGCCGTCTTGGCGGTATTGATAGACGGCCCACTGATCGGCCTGTGGTTGAGGTTGAAATCCGGGTTTGGGTTCGGGATACATGCGAGTCTCTCTGCTTGCGCTGCGCGAGGCCTGACGAGAACGATCTCTCTCGACCCTGTTCGTTGGAATGACTCGGCAATTGTAACCGCTCGGTTGATCTTAACGCGAATCGAAAGGACTTAGTGAGCATTCCGGGGTCGCGAGTCTTTGGCGAATCACGATTAACCCATTTGAGAAGTCTTCACTTGCCAAAGACTTCCGATCCCTGCCGTTAGCCACCGGTCATCCGGTTCGTCAGCCAATCACCCAGCCGCGGCCAAAGCTGACTGATGGTGAAAAGCAACCGGGCTTTCGCGGGGACGATCAATTCCGGCTGGCGGTGCTCGCAAGCGCGGAGTATTTTTCTGGCGAGGACTTCCGGCGGGATGCCTGTGAGCTTCACGCCGCCGCCCGGTTGCTGCGCCTCCGCGGGAAGGTTGGTCGATTGCTCCGCATAGCGACGGCCGGCATCGTCGCGCGCGATCGGACCCGGACAAACCAAGAGCACGTGCAGGCCGCGGCCACTAAGTTCCAGCCGTAACTGCTGCGAGTAGGCCGCGAGCGCGAACTTCCCGGCGGGGTAGGCCCCCAGGTATTTTGCCGTCGATTTGGAGGCCAGCGAACCAATCTGCACCACGTGCCCGCGACTGGCGAGCAGCAGCGGCAACAACGCGCGGGTACAGCGCACCGCCGCGAGAAAATTCAGTTCCCACAATTCCTGAAACTGCTCTGGCGTGGTCTCTTCAATTTTCCCCCGACTGCTCTTGCCCGCGCAATTCACGAGCAGATCGAGCCGGCCCCATTGCTGCTGTACGGCTTGAGCGAGGCGATCGACATCGGCCTGCTGCGTGATGTCCGCAGTGATTGCGAGGGTCTGTTCCGCTTGAACATTGAGAGACACGACCGCCGCCTGCAGCCGCTGTTCACTCCTAGCGACCAGCGCCACCTTCGCCCCGGCGGCGGCGAGTTGCCGCGCGATGGCCAGGCCCAATCCGGACGAAGCCCCGGTGACGAGCGCATGTTTTTCGGACCAGGGCATGAATGGGCTATTTCAAGGTGCAGGGAAAAGTAGCGGGCGGAAGGATTATACGCCGCGGGAGCGGATCATTTGAGCAGCCTGAGATCAAGCCAATTGGCGTAATCGCATTGATCGCCCCGGTCGGCGAAGTCCACGAGAATCGCGATTCGCTGGGCAGCCCGCACATCCAGCGAGAGTTCAATCGGCTGATCGCCGCCGCGGATGAGGGGGCTTTCATAGGCGGCAGTCCACTGGCCGCCGCTGTCTTCGAGCAGCACGCGGAAGATGACGCTCCCTTTCAAATCCGCCTGCGCATCGATGGCCAGTTGGCCTTGCAGGCGACGGTACTTGCCGTCGAGCGCATACGCGAGTCGCGACGCGGGGAACATGCCGATCCCTTTGAGAAACACTTGCTCGCTCGTCCGCAGTTGCCCGCCGAGCACGTTCTGGTCACTGCCGAATTTCCATTCGCCCGAGAGGAAGGGGAGATACTTGTAGCCCAGCGGCGTGAGATCGGAAACATAGACCACACGTTCGCTCTGGGGTTGCAAGAGCGAAACCTGCTTCCAAAGCCAATCGGCTGAGCCATCGCCGAAGGCGTTGTTCGCCGTGAGCTTGCCGCCGACCGACAGGTGTACGTGAAAGGCGTCTTTCACCGTTTCGATCTTTGCCGCGAAGAAGCACGAGCCTTCGCGAAAACCGACTCGCGCGAAAGCCTGGCGGGGAACCGTCTGGCTCACTTCCGCCGCGCCGAATCGCACGGCCAGCACTTTGCCGGCCGCGATCACTAGCGGCTTTTCAGCCCGGGTTTGCAGCGTGAAGACGTCAGCCGCGGCCTGCTCCTTCTTATTCACTTGCTCCGCGAAGCGGCCGGCCGGTGGCAGGCTGATCAGCGTGCCGCTGAGCGTTTCACCTCCGACAAGCAGAATTTGATCATCGCCCGCGGGCAGCGAGAGCAACTTGAACCGCAAGCGATCGCGGGCCAGCGCATCCGCGGGCGGTTGCCAGAGCAGGCCGCAAACGGCTTCGATGGGGAGCGCGGATTCATCCCACAAAACGCTGCCCAGGTCGGAAGCATCGCCGATGATCAGTTGTGTCGCGTTTAATGAAAGCACATCCGCCCGCAGCACACCGCCGCTCGCCAGCAAAACTTGGGGACCCGATTCAACATCCCGCCACGCTCCCCAGCGGATCAACTCCGCGGCCGGCATGATCCGCAGCTTGGCGCCGATTTTCAGTTTGAGATTCTGCTGCGGATCGAGCCCCGCCAGTTCCGCGGCAAAGGGTTCGCCTTCGAGTGGCACGGCCAGCGGGCTGGCGATTTGCGCGCGAATTAACTGCGGGAAAGAAATCAGGGCCAGAAAAACAATTGCGAGAAGGCAAAAGCTTCTGTCGCCCCTATCGGGGCTTTGCGCCCACGCGGTTCGAGCATCCCAGGGCTGACGCCCTGGGCTATTCTCTGTCGCCGCTCCGCGGCTGAAATTCAAATCTTTGTGCCGCGGTCCTTTAGCCCGGAGGGCGCAAGAAAGTAGCCCACGGCGCAAGCCGTGGGTATGGAAGGGAAGAACAACAAAGCCCCGGTAGGGGCGACAGAATTGGGCTGCGCAGCCGTCCAGCGTTATCAATCTCGACGGCCCCCTTCGCCAGCGACTATATTTCATCAGCGTTGAAAGATCGGCAGATAGTTGTTGGGCATCTGCAAAATGATGCAGGCCATCGCGGTGCCATACTCGGCGCAGATCAAATCCATCCACGCGCCGTCGGCCTGCTGCTGCTTGAGCAGCACGTCGTGTATCGCGGGATACCATTTGTTCCAGTGCTCGCCGCCGGCTTGCCACATGGCCTGGGCGGCATAGTAGTGGCCGTACATGGCGTGCGTGTCGCGGCTGAAATCTTCCGGCCTGGGCAACTGCTGGGCGATGTAATCCAGCCCTTTGCGGATTTCATCCCCTTCATAGATACCGGCGGAATAGAGCGCGACCACTCCCGCCGCGGACCGCGGGAATTTGCTCGGTCCGCCCGAAAGCATGTACATGAAACCGCCGTCGGCATTTTGGCTGCGCTTCACATAATCGATGCAGCGGTCGATGGTCTCGTTCGGCACATGCAGCCCGGCGTTGCGGGCGGCGCGGAGGGCCATCACTTGGCAGATCGTGACCGACAGATCGGCTTCGACCGCTTTGGGCTCGTACCGCCAGCCACCCTCGTGATTTTGCGTGGTGACGATCAGCCGCACGGCGCGGTGCAACTTCTCGCGGACGTCCGAATCGGGCGTCATGCCGTAGATTTCGGCGAGAAACAGCGTGGCAAAGCCGTGGTCGTACATCGGCCCATGCGAGGCTGTCGAAGGAATCGAAACGAAGCCGCTCTCGTCGGCAGCGCTCAACACATAGCTGATGCAGCGGTTCACGTGCGAGCCATACTCGCCGCGGCCGGGTGTGTTGCCCGCGGAAAGAAAGGCCATCCCCGCCAGGCTGACGACGGCAATGTTGCGGCTATAGCCCGATCCACCAAACGAGCCATCATCATTCTGCCGACTCGCGAGCCAAGCCAGTGCGCGATCGATGGCTTGCTGCGTCTTCGGCTTGATAAGCGTGGCGGCCAGGCGCTCGACATCGGTGAACTGCTTCTGGGCCCAGGCGGCGGGAACCAGATTGCTCGCCAGTCCTGCTCCGAGCAAACCACCGGCGGCGGCGAGAAATTGGCGGCGTGAGTCATTCATGGCGAACATCCTTTGGGGTACCCCTACCCTAGCTGCAGTATTATGGCCGCGCCGCGGGGCGTTCCGCCAGTCTTTTATAAAAGTCTTCGATCAGCCGCTCGTACTTGGGAAGGAACTGCTCGCCGAGAGCGCCGATCATTTCTTCTCGCTCCTTCTCCGGCAAATGCCCCCAAATCCGCCGCAGGGCATCCTTCACTTCATTCATCTGCGTTTGCGTTTGTTCGCCCTTGTCCAAGCGCTGGGTGCTCTGTTGCCCCGGCTTGGAATTGGCCGAACCACTTTCGGCGCCGGCCTGGGCGGAACCATTGCCGGGCTGATTATTGCCTGCTGACTTGCCTCCCTGCGGCTTTTTCTGAGCTTGTTCGATCAACTGCGCGAGCTCAGCGGCGATCGCCTTCTGCATCTGCTGCGTCCCCTCAGCGGTGTCTTGCGCCCCAATCCGCTGCTGCACCTCGCGCATCTCGCGGCCAAGTTTTTTCAGCGGATGCTCTTCTTTCTTCTCTTGGCCAATGTCTTCCCCTTCGAGATCACGGCGGAGAGCGTCGTCGAGTTTGTTGGTGGGCTTGTCGGTCTTGGGTTTATCAGTGTTCTTGTCTGGCGCCTTGGTCTTTGCGGGAACGGGTTTTAGGTCGTCGAGCAGTTGATCGTCGAGGGATTTGCTCTGAGCGAAAACAAACGAGCCGAAGCAGAGAAGACCAAGCAGCGCGAGTCCGCAAGCAGACCGAGATACTCGCTGCAGCCCCGGTAGGGGCGACCCGAACTTAGCCCAGGGCGTAAGCCCTGGGTAACAGCCAAGAAGACCAAGAAAGCCCCGGCAGGGGCGACAGAATGGTTGCAGCGCGGTGTCGCCCCTGCCGGGGCTTCGTTCACGGGACGAATCCCTTACCCAGGGCGACCGCCCTGGGCTATTTTCTGCCGCCGCTCCGCGGCTAAGGACGAGCGTCTTCATTTTTTGAGTTCCTTCAACAATTCATCATCCAGCGGATTGCCCGGCTTCTTCGGCTCAGCCGGCTTCGCATCACCGGGGGGCATCGGTGCATCCTCGTCGGCAGGCGCCGCGGGCTGCTGCACTAGGTTCAAGATAACCTCTGCGAGCTTCCCTTGCTCCTCCGCAAGTTCTTGCAACTCCGCCAATTGCTCGGTGGTGAATTGTCCCTTGGCCACTCGCGCGGTTTCGAGTTCGCTCGTCCGGCGGTTGATTTCGAGTTGCAATTGTTCCAGCAACCGCAGTTCGCCGATGCTGCGGACTTGTGGATTCTCGCCGGGCGGTTGTTCGGGTCCGGGTGGTTGCTGCTGATTGTCTTCAGGCGGAGAGGCTTGCGAGCGGGCGGCATCGAGTAGTTGCTTGAGGCGCGCGATGGCCTGCTGCTGGGCGATTTGCGTGGGGGCATCGGTCTGAGCGCGGGCGAGTGAGCGCTGAGCCCGCTGCATTTGCTGCATCGCGCCGGCGAGCGCCAGTTGAAAGGCTTCGCCGGAGGAAAATGCTGCGCTGCTTTGCTTCACGGCGTCCGCCAGCAGGCGTTGCTCTTCGGCCAAATCACGGAGCGAAGCTTGCTGCGCCCGGCTGAGATTGCCGCCCGCCGTTTTCTTCGCTGCATCGAGTCGTTGCGTTTCGGCGAGCAAGTTCTGCTGCCGTTTGAGCAAGCCCGCGATTTCCGTTTCGAGCCGGGCCAGTTGTTCGCGTACAAGATCTTCCTGGGCCTTGTTTATTTCTTGCTGCAACTGCTGTTTCGCTTGTTGCAAGTCTGCGAGCGCGGACTTGGCCTGTTGCTCCGCCGTCGCGCCATCGCCACCGGCCGCGGATTGACTACCTTTGGAGAGTGACTGTCCCGCCTTCTTGATTGAGTCGGCCGGACTGCGAGCCTGCAGGCGCTGGAGCTTGCGAGCCAGTTCCGCAACTTCTTCCGCGAGCCGTTGAGCATCTTTCGTGAGCCGCTGCAGTTGCCGTTTCTGCGGATCATTGGCAGCCGCCGCAGCAGCCGCTTCTCGCGCGAGGTTCTCGCCGCGGGATGTGAGTTGATTCAGTTCGCCAGCGGCGGCATTGAGTGCTGCCAATTGTCGCTTGGCGTCCTGATCGCGGCGGCTGGCGAGGCGATCGAGCACTTCGCTCAAGCCGGCGAGAACCTGATCCTGCGCCTGCACGGCATCGCCCGCGCGGACGTCTTGCAACTGCCGCGCGGCCGAACGCATCTGCCCCCCAATCGCGAGTCGCTGCGCAGCTTCTAACGCATCGGCCAAACTTCCGGCCGCGAGTGGATCATTATCCTGCAACTTCGCCAGCAGCGCTTCCATCCGGCCTTGCAGCTTGTCGTATTGCCGCGCGGCTTCCAGTTGCCGCTGCGCCGTTTGCTTGGCCAGATTCAGCGGCTCCGCATCACGCTGAGCCAGCGCGAGAGCCACGCGAACACCTTCGGTCTGTTCGCGCAGTTTCTGCTGCACTTGCTTGAGCAGGCCCACTTCGCGCGCGATTCGGCTGAAGCTATCCCACTGCGCGAGTTCACCGAGCATCGCCTCTAAGGCAGCGACCGCCAGATCTTGTTGCTCGGTCACTCCCGCGAGTGGCAAGGGCGTTTCATCGGCCCAGGCTTTAAGAAAACAATCGCTGCCATCTTTCGCATCGCGATCTTGCTCGGATCGCAGCCGGGCACTCTTCAGCGCCGTCGCCAATTGCTCTTCCAGCGGCGGCAGCACATCGTCTCCCAAACGTTGAATCTGCTTTTGCAAAGACTGCATCCGGCTGGAAATGCCTTCCTCCCCCAAGCGATTTGCTTTTAATTCGGCAAGCAACAATTCAATCTGCTTCGACAAACCATCATCGGGATTCTTCAGCAGCCGCTGCACTTGCCGCTGCTGCAGGTCGGCGCTTTGCAGCACATCGAGATCACGCGGCTGCCACTTCCCTTCGTCTTGTTGTCGCGCGGCGACTTCGCCGATGAGCGTGCGGGCCTGACGTTGCAGGCGGAGGACTTCACCCAGTTGCTCCAGAATCGCCCCTTGCCGTTGGACCAGTCGATTCTGCATGTCCTGCGTCGAAATCAGGCTGATTCGCCGCGGCGGCGAGAGCGTTTCTTGACCATGAAAATCACGGGCGGCCAGTTGAATTGAAAACGATGCTCCTTCCGCAGCGGTCGTCAATTGCGAGAGATCCCAGGCATACGTGACCGGCCGGGAATCCCCTTCGCCGAGATTCTTGGCGGGCGGTTGAGCCTGCTCAAACAGCACGACCGTTTGCGGCGTCATGGCTTCACTGCCGATGGTGGCGAACCGCAACTCAACGCGCTGCACGGCCAGATCGTCCTTCGCCACCGCGACAATCGGCACCAGCGCTTGACTGGTGAATGCGCTATGATCGCCAGGCAGATCCCAAGCTAGCGCCGGCGGGGAATCAACGAGCACTTGCAATTCCAGCGGTCCATCGCGGCCGGTGACGGAGCCGGTTTCATCGACCAGTTCAAGCCAGATGTGTTCCGATTTCGTCGGCTGCCAGGGGGCGCTCGTGACGGTGGCAAATGAAAGCTGATCGGCGGACAGACTGATACTTGGGAGCGGTTCTTTGTTACTCGATTGCAGGCGAACAGTGCTGGCTGGTCGATCGAGCTTGCCTTGAATGCTCAGCCGCGAACCGACGAGCAG
>JAYTUF010000360.1:0-2002 GCA_043744755.1 Anatilimnocola sp. | reverse complement strand
GGCGGGCGCGGCACCTGCCGCGCCGCGGCATCATAAGACGACATTGTTCTGCTGCTCCCGGCTCGGCAGGAGCCTCGCCCTCCCAAGACGTCGCCCTCCCAAGACGTCGCCCTACGAAGGAACGGCTCGCTACGGTGATAGCAATCGTTGCAAGGCAGCAATCAGTGTCGCGCCTGGTTCCGCGGAAGCCAGTTCGAGAGGCACTTCTTCCGTCTGAGTGGTGGCCAGGTTCTTCACCTGCACGATCCCCGCGTCAAGTTCCCGCGAACCGGCGATCAAGGCGATCTTGAACCCGCGGCGGTCGGCATATTGCAACTGCTGACCCAGCTTCTTCGCATCAGGAAACAGTTCGACGCCAATCCCCGCGCGACGCACCAGCGAGGCAATCCGCAGATAGTCATCCAGCCGTTCTTTATCGAAGAACGCAATTAGCACTGGCGCGGGCGTGCTGACCTGCTCGAGCAATTGCAGTTCTTCCATCGCGGCGAGCAAGCGATCGAGGCCCAGCGAAGCGCCGATGCCCGGCAGCTCTTGCTTGGTGAACAGACCCGCGAGATTATCGTACCTGCCGCCCGAACAAACGCTGCCGATGCCGGGCAAGTCGCCTAGGAAGGTTTCAAAAATCGCACCGGTGTAATAATCGAGTCCGCGGGCGATGCTCACATCGAGTTGCAATTTTTCCTCACTCACGCCGCTGGCTTTCGCGCCGCGGAGGATCTGCCGCAGACGTTCGATACCTTCCTCACCCAGTTCATTGCCGGCCAGCAGTTCGCTCAGTTGCTTGAGCATGGCGTCGCTGTCGCCGGAGAGTTCCGCCAGCTTCAGCACTTGCTCGGCCTGTTCCGCGGTGGCTTCGGCCGCGATCATCATTTCCTGGGCCACTGCTTCCCGGCCAATCTTGCCGAGCTTATCGAGCGCTCGCAGGATGGGGACGCTCTTCTCCGCGAGGTCGAATTTCGCGAGCAGTCCCGAGAGAACCTGCCGGTTGTTGACGCGGATCGTGAAGTTGTTGAAGCCGAGCGCTCGCATCAGTTCGTGAATGACGACGGCTGTTTCAATGTCGGCCGCGACGGACTTCGTGCCAATCGTATCGAAATCGCACTGCATGAACTCGCGATAACGGCCCCGCTGCGCCCGTTCACCCCGCCAGACCATACCGATGTGGTAGCGCTTGAAGGGCAGACCAATTTCGTTCACATGCTGAGCAGCGAACCGCGCGAGGGGCACCGTCAGATCGAACCGCATCCCCACCTTACGCCCGCCGTTGTCTTCAAACTTATAAAGCTGCCGATCCGATTCCTCGCCACCCTTGCCGGTGAGCACTTCGAGAAACTCGAGCGCCGGCGTATCGATGGGGCTGAAGCCGAATGAGCGATAGACGCGCTGCGCGGTCGCGACCAACCGCTCGCGGGGGATCATCGCCGCGGGCAAATAGTCGCGAAAGCCGGCGAGCGTGCGCGGCTGAATGAACTCTGAGTTGGACATGGGCTTCTGATCCCAGCCGCGGAGCGGCGTCAGAAAGTAGCCCACGGCGTCAGCCGTGGGAAAACAATTGATAGGTTGACTAAAGCCCCGGAGGGGCGACAGATAACCGGCTTGGCCACTTCTGTCGCCCCTCCGGGGCTAGGGAATCATGTTATCCACGAAATCCCAGGGCTTTCGCCCTGGGCTATTTTTCTGTCGCCCTTACGGGCTGAATTCAATGACTCGATATCGCGGCTGGGGTTCACCGCTTAGAACATCGGCAATCCGACCGGCTGCGGGCTGCGGATGCTTTGTCCCTTGCCGCGGCCGAAGCGAGCTTCGACGTATTCTTCGACCTGCTCGGGCGTTTCAAAATAATGGTCGTAGGTCCAATCGTCTTCGTACTCGCAGGCATCGGTGTGATAGTCGCGGCAAATCTGCGGCCGGGTGAAATAGATGCCGCAGCGATTGTCGCTTTGCAAGTGCCGGCAAGTGGTGTGAACGAGTAGATACCAGGTATCGTCGTCGATGAAGACCA
>JAYTUF010000359.1:0-7708 GCA_043744755.1 Anatilimnocola sp. | reverse complement strand
ACGTGCGCGGCGCCGGAGCCGACCTGCGCCGCGAAGCGCCCCTGCCCGCCATGCAATCCGCCGCAGCAACCGCCCGTTTATTTGCAGCCCCAAGGAGTGTTCGTGCAACCGCCGGCCAGCGGCACCGTGCGCGGGCCGGTGGAGCAATCGGGCGTCGAAGGGGGCAGCATTACCTTTCCCGAACTGAGTTTGCGAATGCCATCCTTGCGCTTGCCTGGTTTCTCGAAGACTCGCCAGAATGCGCGAATGGAAACGGACCAGCAAATGGCTCCGTTCGTCGAAAGTCCCGCCGCGCCGGCCGCTGCCATGCCCATGCAACAGGCTCCCATGATGGCCGCTCCGCCGCAGCAAATGATGGCAGTGCAGCAGGCTCCGCAGATGATGATGATGCAGATGCCCGCCTCGCAAATGATGATGGCGCCGGTGCAAATGGTGCCGCCACAGCAGCAGTATGTGCCGCAACAACAATTTGTTCCGCAACCTCCGGCAGCGCCGCAGCCGCCTCCTGAAGAACCGCCGCTGCAACAGCGGCGCGATCCCTCCTGCGACGCGCGAAACATGCAATCGGTCGCCACCGCCGAAGAGAAGATCCGCCAACTGGAACTGGTCGAGCAACAATTGAAGCAGCGCATGGACGAACTGCGGCGACAACTCCAGCAAATCCAAACGAGCGACCGCCCGCCCACACCCACGCCCGATCTCGGAGCCCGGCGGATCCCGCAGCCTGGCCGGCAGCCGGCTCTGCAACCCGTCTCTCAGCCAATCATGCAACCCGCTCTGCGACCCGCGCAACTCCGCCCGCAGCAATACCAGGAACGCCCCGCCGCGTATGCGACCGAACCGCAACCAATTCGAGAACCAGCACCGCAGTACATCCGCGAGCCCCAAGCGGCCACCGCCACGATCACGGGCTTTCGGCAACGGTAGGGTTGGCGTGGTCGGAGCGTCAGGGGTCGGAAGTCTTTGGCGAAAGACGATCTTCCAAAATTGAGGGATCCCGCTCGCCAAAAACTCCCAACCCCTGACGCTATCCATGACACGACTCACTCTGGCCCTCCGCTCCATCGCCATGCCGCTGGTTATTGCGGCGATTGTGTTCGTTTCCGCCGGTCGCTGGGACTTTCCCTTTGTGTGGGCGGTGCTGAGCTTGATGGGACTGCTCTATCTCGCCCTCGCCCTGTTCGGGGATGAAGGCTTAGCTCGCGAACGGCAGGCGCCCGGTGGCAGCAATCAGGACCGGCTCACGCAGCCGCTCGCGCTGGTGCTGATGATCGGTCACTGGATCGTGGCGGGCCTGGACATCGGCCGCTTTCACTGGAGCCTGGTCCCCTGGGAAGTTCAACTTGCCGGCGTCATCGGCTTTGCGGCCGCCTTATCTGTCAACTTTTGGGCGCTGCTGACGAACCGCTTTTATTCCTCCGTCGTCCGCGTGCAAACCGACCGTGGCCAACAAGTGATCGACACCGGCCCCTATCGCTTCGTCCGGCATCCGGGCTACGCGGCCACCCTCGTCGCCATGTTCGCCGGCGGCATCGCCCTCGGCTCCTGGCTGGCCATGTTCCCTGTCCTCGGCTTCGCCGCTCTCTTCTTCCGCCGCACCATGCTGGAAGACAACCTGCTCAAGCGCGAATTGCCCGGCTATGCAGCGTATGCAGAGCGGGTGCGGTATCGACTAGTGCCCGGCGTCTTCTAAATGCCGCGAAAAACCTACCGAGTGCCAGCTCATTATCAACTCGCGGCACTTCCTGGCTAACGCGGCGGGCTACCTGAAGACTACCGCTCCACAACCACCGTCGAGTTAAGTATCCGCGGGCCGCCGATCTCTGCGGCGCGGAGCCACAAAGTCTGGCCGAGCAGGCTTTCCCCCTGCGGAATCAGGAACGTGACGGTGTGCCGGCCCACCGGCAGTTGCAGCAGTTGCTTGGTCTCGCGGCGGCGGCCGGGTGGGAAGAGCAAGCATTGGAAGCTGATCGGTTTGCCGGTGAGATTGGTCACGTGTTGTTCGACGATCAGCAGGCCGTCTTCACGGATGCGGGTTCGCATTTCGACAGTCACGTCATCCAGGCCCAGTTGCAGCGTGCGATAGACACTGAAGCGATAGTTGCGGTCAGCGGTCAGATCGAAATCGATCCGCACGCGTTGTTGACCGCTGGCGGCGTCAGGCTGCAAAGAGATCATCCAATCGGGCTGGGCGGTTTCCCCTGCGGCCAGGCGGAAGTGCAAGGGTTGCGGCGCAATGCTCCAGGCCTTGGGCGCATGCAGCGTGGCCGTGCCGCTCACGCCTTGCGGGAAGGCATTCTCCAATCGCAGAGTGAGCGGTTGCTGCCGGCCGAAGACACTTTCGAGATGCGTCGTGACGAACCGCGCATGAATCTGCCAATGAACCAGCCCGGCGTCCAGCCCGAGCAGGAACGTGGGTTCCGGTCCGACTTGCAGCCTGGTTTCAGGACGGGCATCGCTCGGTTCATTCACGGCATTCGTCACCGGCTTCGTTTGCTGCGTCAGTTCGCGGCCCCACAGATCAATCTGCCGCACGTTGTCGCCCAAGTAAAACGTCTCGGTGCCCGGCACATCATTCCAAATAATCATGACGGTATGACCTTCGCGGGCGAAGACATGGTTCACGCTGCCGCTGGGGAGCGGCAAACTTCCCAGGTAATGCGTGCCGGCGAGCAGCGTCGCTGTCGTGCGCCATGGCACGAACAGTTCGCCCGGCGAGCCGTCGGCGTTCATCAACCCCTGCTCTTCGCTGAAAGGCTGCGGAATGAACGCTGCCGCGGCGCCATGTTGCCGCGTGGCCAGCATCCGCTGGACTAAGTCGATCGCACGGGTTTGCGTGCTGTACTGCGAGCGCGGCAGCGGGTTCAGCACGACCCAAGCGCGAGGCTGAGTGGAACTGGGCGCGGCAGCCGCCGCCTTGGTAGATACTTTCTTATCAAGGACGGGCACGTTGCGTGATAGATATGCAGCCAACTCTGCCGCCGTCAATTCAGGCTCTGCGGAGTACGACAAGAATTCCCACGGCGCTGTCGCGCGTGAACTGGGCGCGTCCCGCAGCCAGCGCCAGCCGAAGCCGAGATGCACTTCTTGTCCGAAGCGTTCGAGATGGGTTTTGATTCCCTGCACGCGTTCTGCGAGATCGGGGAAATCGACATAGCTGGTATCGTGATCGTCCCCCAGTTGCCACCAGCGGACCTTGAGCGACAACCGCGTCATCACTGGATCAACGGCCGCTTGCCAGAGCTGCGCATCTTGAAAGACGGACGCCGATGGCAGCCGGCCCTTATCGCGAAACGTCTCTCGCAGCGGCGCTGGCGGTTGATCGAGCACACCGACCAGCTCGATGCCATGAATGCTCAGCCGTTCGGCGAACCAGGCCAGGCGGTCGGCCTGGGCTTGATCTTGCTCGCTGAACCAGACGGGAAACTTGGCCCAACCCAGGCCGGATTGACTGAGGAGAGAAGCCAGCGGATTGAGCGGCAGCGGGTCTTCGCCGCCGGGGAGGGACCAACCGAACTCACCGCCGGCGAATTTGGGAAGCGGGCGGAGGATCGCGAGCGTGAGATTGCGTTGCAAAATGGTGGAATCAGTGGAATCGGTTGCGGCACTTAGTAAGTTGGAACCTTGCCCCACGGTGGCTTGCTGCATCGAAACGCGGACGCGATAGAAGCCGAAATCGGGGATCGGCGGCTTCCATCGCGCACTACCCGTGATGCCCGCTTGCGGGCCGTTGGTTTCATGATGAAGGGTGCGCTGAACGTCCGAGGCGGGAGCACTGCGAGACTTCTCTTGCAGCGCCAGCGGCATCGATTCAGTAGCGATCACGCGGTCGCCCTCATCGAGCAATTCAAACCGTAATTCGGGCCGAGCGCCCACCAGGCCCGAGACTTCGCAAGTCACTTCCGGTGCCTGCGGCGAATCATAAACCTGCAACTCCCCAATCGCTCGCAGCGCAATCCGCGGCAGACGGAGCATGCGCAGGCCAGTCCAGTGGACGGTCCCTTGCAGGTCCGCTTGCTCACCGCGGGGGGCAACGGTCAGCGTCACACGAGCCTGCGTCGCCGCTGCGCTCTTGGGCAGAATGGGACCAACCCGGAGCGTTTGCCAGTTGGCGGCGGCGGTCAGGCGATTGGATTCGTGCGTCTCGAGCGGCACGCCCTGGTCGTCGAAAAACGTGAGCGTCATGACAACGTAATCGTGCTTGAGCTGCTTCGTCCGCACCCGCGCTTCGAGCAAGAAGCTGCCTCGCGCTCCCAGTGAATAGAGAGGCGTGACTATCCCCGCGCTGCCGCCGCTAAGATCCATCTGCAGGTATCGCTCGGTCCCGGCCGGCAGCGCCTTGCCAGCAATTTCAGGCCGAATGCCGACCTTGAGAAACGCGGGAAATTCACGCCCGCGGCGGCGGGTCCAGCCATCGGGCCAGCCGTCGTAGTTGCGATCGTCGGCCTGTTCAAAATCGCAACGAAAGACCTGCACCGCGTGTGGCAAGCTGTCATCGGCATTCGACTGCGGCCCGTGCGCGTGCAGACCGTCATCGCCCGCGCAGGCAATCAGCGTTAGAATGAGCGGGGTTAGTATGATCATCGAATTCGTCGATTCCATTGCCCGGAAGCATCACTGCCCGGAAGGCATCCCATTCCGCCATGCTGCAAATCAAGGTTGCCATCGAGCTGGCCAGTCTGAAGATCCCCTTTGCACAAGCTTTGCACATGGCCGCCCGCCTGGGGGCGGAAGCGGTGGAAATTGACGGCCGCAACGAGGTTGCGGTGGACGACCTATCCCGCACAGGTGTGCGGCAAGTGCGGAAGATGCTGGAAGATCTGAATTTGCGGGTGGCCGCGCTCGCCTTCCGCACCCGGCACGGATACGGCGATTTGGAGCATCTTGAGCGTCGCGTGGATGCCACGAAACGGGCTTTGAAGCTCGCTTATGAACTCGGCACGAACGTCGTCGTCAATCACATCGGCCGTGTGCCTCCGGACGATGATCTGGCCACGCTGACCACGCTGCGCACCGCGCTCGCCGATATCGGCCGCGAAGGGCAACGCGTCGGCGCCATGCTCGCCGCGGAAACGGGCACCGAAAGCGGCGCGGACTTGCTCAAGCTACTCGATTCCTTGCCGCCCGGTTCGATCGGCGTCGATTTCAACCCCGCGAACCTGATCGTGCATGGCTTCGACCCGCGCGAAGCCGCCAAAGCTCTCGGCCAGCATGTGCTGCATGTCCACGCCACCGATGGCACCCGCGATGTTGCCGCCGGGCGGGGCATTGAAGTGCCTCTCGGCCGCGGCAGCGTTGAATTTCCCGAGTTGCTCGGAGCGCTGGAGGAGCATCAATACCGCGGCTATCTGACCATTCGACGAACCGAATCGAACAACGCCGTCGCGGAGATTGCCGCCGCGGTGAAATACTTGCGGGCGATCTAGTCCTTCAACTATAGCTAGACAACCTGGAACTGCAACGATGAAACTAACCAACACCCGCCGGGCCGCGATGGGTCTGCTGGTGATCTTGATCCTGGCGATGTTCACCTGGTGGCGTCGCGCGGGCAAGCCCTTTACACAAACCGATTACATGCTGATTGGCGCTGCGGTGTTTTTGGTAACGCTGAATATGATCGCTTCGTATTATTTTGACCGGAGCAATCATGAGCGGGGGCTAAAGGGAAAGTAGGGCATGGGAAGCAGATAGTTGCTAGTCGAAAGTAGAAAGTAGATTTTGGGTATGGCAGACGAGTATTTGTGTATTGCCGGCGGATATGTCTACGACCCCGCCCATGGCCTGGATGGCCAGGTGAAAGATCTGTGGGTGCTGCGCGGCAAAATCGCCGAGCCGCCGACCGATCCGCAGACCTGCACCATTCGCACGCTGGATGCTTCCAGCCTGGTAGTCATGCCCGGCGGCGTGGATATGCATTGCCATATCGCGGGGCCGAAGGTGAATGCGGCGCGGAAGATGCGGCCGGAGGAGAAGCGGAACGCGCAGGTCATCCGCCGGACCGCGACCACGCACAGCGGCACGCTCGGCAGCGTCCCCAGCACGTTTGCCACCGGCTACAAGTATCTGGGCATGGGTTATACGACGGCCTTCGATGCCGCGGTCCCGCCGCTCAATGCTCGTCACACGCATGAGGAGTTCGACGATACGCCTTGTATTGATAAGGGCTTTTACGTCCTCACCGGCAACAACCATTACATCATGAACGCGATCAAGGCCGACGAGCCCGAGCGCGTGAAGCACTTTCTCGCCTGGCTGCTCGGCGCTGCCAAGGGCTTTGCTCCCAAAATCGTGAATCCCGGCGGTGTGGAAGTTTGGAAGCAATTGCCTTCGGGGAATGTAACGGGCATCGATCAGATTGTCGGGCATTTTGATGTCACGCCGCGGCAGATCATCCGCGAGATCAGCCGGGCCGCCAATGAATTGAACCTGCCGCACCCGGCGCATATTCATTGCAATCAACTGGGGATGCCCGGCAACTGGGAGACGACCTTGGCCACGATGGAAGCCCTGGAAGGCTTTCGCGGGCACATCACGCACATCCAATTTCACAGCTACGGCGGCGGGGCGGCGGATGAAAATACCTTCAATAGCAAGGTCGGCCCGCTGGTCGATTATGTCAACAGCCATCCCAACATCACCGTGGATGTGGGCCAGGTTTTGTTCGGCAGCACGACCAGCATGACCGGCGACGGCCCGCTGGGTTACTATCTTTCCAATGTTTATAAGAGCAAGTGGTTCAGCGCCGATACCGAAATGGAAGCCGGTTGCGGCATTGCGCCAATCAAGTATCGCGATAAGGGCCTGGTCAACGGCCTGCAGTGGGCGATTGGCCTCGAGTGGTACTTGATGATGCACGATCCCTGGCGGGTCGCGATGAGCACCGATCATCCCAACGGCGGCAGCTTCTTGGCTTATCCGCAGATCATCCGCCTGCTGATGGACCGCGGCTTTCGCGAAGAAGCGCTCAGCCGCTGCCATCCCGAGGTACGCAACCGTTGCCAGTTGGGCGACCTCACGCGCGAGTATACGCTCCGCGAAATTTGCATCATCACCCGCGCCGGACCCGCGCGGATGCTGGGCTTGAAGAACAAGGGACATCTGGGCGTCGGCGGTGATGCCGATATCACGCTCTATTCGCCCCACGAAGACAAACAACAGATGTTCGAAATGCCCCGGTATGTAATCAAGGCGGGCGAAATCTTGATCGATGGCGGCGAACTGCTCGGTTCCCCCAACGGCAAAACGCTGCACGTCTCCCCTGCCTACGACCTGGCCCGCATGTCCCACATTGAAGACTGGTTCGACGAGTTCTATAGCATTCGCTTCTCGAATTATCCGGTCACCAATGATTACATGCATGCGCCGGAGATCGTGTCGTGATCCGGGGTCGGGAGTCTTTGACGAGTAATATCTTTCGATACTAGAGGATCGTTTTTCGCCAAAGACAAGTAACACCCGAGGGCGTGATTCGCAGTTTTTTACGAATTTTCGAGTCAAAACAGAAAATCGACGTCTTCTTTAGATTGTCTCGAATTGCGGCCAATTACGCTCGATTGGGAGCAGTTAACTACACGTAGCTACAGTGGGACTTGTTCCGGACAAGATTGCTGGGATCCGACACCAGCCCTTTGTAGTTCGTTGCCAGTCGCCCTAGAATTCGCCGGGTTTTCGCAGCTATCGCCACATTGCTATCGCCGACAGCGCCGTT
>JAYTUF010000358.1:0-7708 GCA_043744755.1 Anatilimnocola sp. | reverse complement strand
TCGTCGTCGTCATCCTCATCCTCCTCTTCCTCAGGATGGGCAAAGACAAAACCGGCTCGCACCGGCGCGGGCATTGGCGAGTTGGGGCCGCGCACACTCCGCCAAATGACTTCGTTCAGCAGCAGGTCGTCGGCAGCGTCTTCCTTGCTGAAATCAAACGTCGCCGAAAGCTTCGCGCCCCAGGCATTTGGCTGGTTGAGCGTGTCGAGCGGAACGTTCGCGGGCAGGTGCTTGTAAGGCGCCGCGTCGAGTTTCGGCTGGAACGAGTTGTACATCGGCAGCGCGGCGGCATCAAACTGACTCATCGGTTTGAGGTTGAGAATCAGTTCCATCGTCCGCAACATGCTGGCCGTGGAGTAAAGCGCGCTATCAACGCTGCCGCGGCGGCAATAGGGGCTGATGATCAGGGCCACCGTGCGATGGGCATCGACATGATCGGAGCCGTTCTGGGCATCGTCTTCAATCACAAAGATCGCGGTCTCTTTCCAGAACTTGCTTTTCGAAACAGCTTCGACGACTCGGCCCAGCGCCAGGTCGTTATCGGCGACCATCGCGGTCGGCGTCAGCTTGCCGATGCTCGTACCGCTGGTGTGATCGTTGGGCAACCGCAAGATTTGCAGTTGCGGCAGTTCTCCTTCTTTCTCAAAGCGTTCGAGCTCCGAGATGAAACGATCGGCCCGCTTTTGATCGGAATAGTCGAGATCATAACCGTGAAAGTACGGATCAAAGTGCCCTTCCAGCGATTTCACTTTCGCAGTCGCGGGGTCACCGATCTTCTTGGGATTGGCGATAAACTCGCCGTAGCTACGATAGCTCACCTTCGCTTCCCGGCAGCGATCCCAAATGTAACCTCCGGCCGGGTGTGCGATGGTGAAGTTCCCCTCGGACGGATACTTCAATTTCGCTTCGCGGCTGCCGCGATACATCAGTGGCCAGGTCTTCTCGACAAAATCGGTCGCATACGCGGCCATGCTCCATTCGTGGCCATCGGCGCTGACTTCGCTTTCGACATAGAAGTTGTCGAGAATCACGAACTGCTTTGCCAGCGCATGATGGTTGGGGGTGATCTTCTCGGGAAATATGCACAGGTCGGGATCGCCGTTGGCCCCTTTGATGTCGCCGAAGACCTGATCGTACGTGCGGTTCTCTTTGACGATATATAGGCAGTATTTAATCGGGCTTTTGCCCCCCAGTTCCGCCGGAATGGGATTGTCCATTTCGCGCGGCTTGCTGACGGGTAGCTTATCTTCGCGGAGCGGACTGCAGCGGAAGGCGGTCTTCGTGTGCGCAGCCATTTCGAGCGGCGAGGGGAAGGGAATCTCGGCGAGCGTGCCTTGAAACAGGCCGCCAATGTATTCGCGAAGCGAGGGGGGCGGGTCGCTGCCGGGACGCGGTCCCGTGCGATTGGCTTTCGGTCCCAGCCCCTTGCCATTCGCCACAAACAGCCTGTCCTTACCCGCCCGCACGGACGTTGGATACCAACCAGCCGGAATGAATCCCAGCGAACGACTTCGGCCGCGCACGGAAACATCGATCACGGCCAGGTTGTTATTATCGGCGTTTGCAACGAACAGCACCTTGCCATCCGGCGCGAGGGCAATGCTGTTCGGCGTGCTTCCGGGATCGGCAGTGGCATAGAGCGCGGAGCTGATCACTTCCAATTGCTTGCCATCCTTCGTGTCGATCACGCAAACGTGGTTGCTGTTCGCACAAGCGACATACAGCGTGCTGCCATCCGCGGAAAGGAGCATTTCGGTCGGATGGGCATGGGTCGGCCAGTTGGCTTCGATTTTTTCCGTTTCGAGATTGATGACCGCAATCGCCGAGTGCCCCCACAGGCTGACGAACAACCGTTGGCCATCTTTGGTCGGCAACGTGGTGTAAGGGTAATCGTCCTTGGTGAGCGCCAGATGCCTGGCGGCTGCTGTCTCATCAGTCGAAAGCAAGCAAACGGTATCGCCCCAAGGGCAAGCGACATAGAGTTGCCTAGCATCCGCTGAAATCGAAAGTCCCGCGGGAACGTACTTTTCCTTCAGCGACGCCACACGCAGTTCACGATGATCGGAAAGGTAACCCCCCTTGCGATACGCGAATTCATGAACCACTTCGGTCTCGGCGCCGCTGGCATAGACCAGGTCGCCATCGGGAGAAAAACACAGGCCGACAAACGTCTGTGGAATACTCACCCGCGAGATGACTTTCCAAGTTTCCAAGCTGACAATCATCACTTCATGCTCACCATAGCCGGCGTGCAGCACCGCGGCCGTTGGTTCCTTGGGATGCAGCGCGATATTCACGGGAAAATCACCAACCTCCAACTGCTTGCCGGCCGGCTTGAGCGACCATTGATTGGGCAATTGCATCAAACCGCTGGCCTGCATGCCGGGCAGCTTTCGCTCGGCGACGTTGCGAGCTTGCGGTTCAGGCCGTTGCACTTCTGACTGCTTCTCTTGCGCCGATGCAGACCCGGAAGTAAGTGCGACGCAGAAAATGCTAACGTATGTAAAGAAATTACAAGGTCTGGAATGCGGCATGGAAATCACCCTCGGCAAGTCAACTGGTGGGCGCACGAGACGGGGGTTATTGTGAGATGCACCGCTGCCGTTCGACAGTGGCCTGCCAGAGAAAATCGCGCGAAGATTTCGATACCCATGCGTTGCCTCGCGTTATTCACCGGCGGGCTCGATTCGCAAATTGCGACCCGGCTAATGCAGCGGCAGAGGATTGAAGTTACCGGTATCTACGTGCAAACGCCATTCACGCCGTCATTCGAAGCGGCGAAAGCTGTTGCGGCAAGGCTGCAAATCGAATTGCAGCGAATCGAGTGGCACAACGATTACTTGCCGTTACTGCAACGTCCCCGGTTTGGATTCGCCGAAGCCATGGCGCCCTGTCTCGATTGCCGCATCGGCATGGTTCAAAGGGTAATGAACTTGCTCAAACTGTTGGGCGCTTCGTTTGTGATTTCCGGCGAAGTCGTCGGTCAGCGGCCGAGTAGCCTGCGCTCGCGCGATTTGGAAACGATTGCCGTGCATGGCGGCGCGAACGATCTGCTGCTAAGACCACTTTCGGCGAAATTGTTGCCTCCGACGCTCCCCGAACAGAACGGTTGGGTCGATCGTTCGCAGCTTTTGAACTGGCATGGTCGCGGACGTAAAGAACAACTCCAACTTGCCCGCGAATGGAACTTAATCGAAGAAGCAACTCACTCGCCCGGCTGTCTGTTGCTGGAACCCACCTACGCCGCACGACTTCAGCAGTTGCTCAAGCAGAACCCCGCTCCACCGGCCTGGCATCTGGCCACTTTACAATTGGGTCGGCATTTTGATTGGCAAGATGCAGCGCATATCGTCGTGGCAAAGAACGAGACCGAAGCCGCGGAATTGCACCGTTTTTTTAAAGCGGCCGACGGTGCTGGTGCGGTGCTGCTAGAGCCGGCGGATTTTCGTGGTCCCAGTGCGCTGGTCAGCGGTGAAACCGGCCCCGAGGTTCTGCCAATCGCGGCTTCTTTGCTGGCTCGCTTCGGCAAGAATGCGATTTGGGGAAAATCGACCCTTCGAGTCAACAGCGATCAACAACGAAGTTTGACCCTGCCAATCACCGATGTTGGCGGCGAGGCAACCGCGTGGACGGCAGGCCGTATACAATCTGAGACGTGAGCAATTCGTTAACAGTTGCGAATGGAACAAGATTATGAAGTCGCTTCGATTCATCCTCGCGGTAATCGTCGCGATCATCGCAACACGTTTCTGCACGTTCGCCGCCGAGCGCCCGCCAAACGTCATTTTCCTGCTCGCTGACGATCTCGGCCAGGGCGATCTCGCCTGCTACAGTCATCCCTACGCGAAAACGCCGCATCTGGATCAGCTCGCCAAAGACGGCACGCGCTTCGAGCAATTCTGCGTGACGGGCATCACCTGTTGTCCGAGCCGCACTGGCTTTATGACCAGTAAGTTTCCGGCTACGTACAAAGGCTATCCAGCCAACGCCGGTTTTGGCGAACGGGTCACGATCACCGACTTGCTGAAGAAGGCGGGCTACGCGACGGGTCACTTCGGCAAGTGGCACATTGGCCCCGATCAGAAGCCCGGCACGTATAGCATCGACGAGATCAGCCCCGGCGAACCGGGCGGCCGGCGGTCGGAGCTGGGCCGCGATACGCTCGTTTACTCGGCAGCGATCGAGTTCATTGAAAAGCACAAGGACAAACCCTTCTATCTCAATGTTTGGGGGCACATCACGCACAACCCGGTCAATCCGCCACAATCATTCTCCGATCGTTTCAAGTCCCTCACCGTCAACGAAGCGGATTTTCCCACGTACATGCGCGAGAAGTTTGCCATCGCCAAGGCCCGCGCCGGCGACATCAGCGTGGGCCTGAGAAACTATTTGGGCGATGTATTTTCGCTCGATCAAGACGTCGGCCGACTGCTCAAGCGGCTCGATGAACTGGGCCTGCGCAACGACACCATCGTGGTCTTCAGCAGCGATCACGGCTCCCCTTCCATGCGGCCGCTGGGCGAGGAAAACGAAGTTCCGAAGAAGAAGCGCAAGAACAAGCCCAACGAACCAAAGGCAGGTGCCCCCGATCTGACGCTGAATCTAATGGGCTATAACAACGGACTCCGCGGCGGCAAGCATGGCATGTATGAAGGTGGCGTGCGTGTGCCGTTCATCATTCGCGACGCGCAGTGGAAAATGCACTTTCCCACTCGCAAGCGGGCCGAAATTGAACTGTATGATGTGGTCAAGGACCGCGGCGAAACAACCAATGTCGCCGTACAATTCCCCGATGTTGTGCAACGACTAAAAGCAACAATCGAGAAGTGGAACGCCACGTTGCCAACCGAATACGAAAAAACCGATGACAAACAAGACTAACCAGCCGCTCCTTTACTCAGACAACGTCGAGGCGATTCCCGCCGATGAACCGGCCGATATCGAACGGGCTATCGCTGCCTTGCGGCAAGTGCTTCAGCAAGCGCGGGACAAGAGCGGCGAATATCGGCGCGATGTGCATGTCAAATCTCACGGGTGCGCAACCGGCACGTTTCAAGTCCTTTCCAATCTGCCTGCCGAACTGAAGCAAGGAGTATTTGCCGACGAGCGAACCTTCGAAGCGGTGGTCCGCTTCTCGAATGCGTCCAGTCAACCCCAGGCCGACTTTATCCCCGATGGACGCGGGCTGGCGGTGAAGCTGCTCGACGTACCCGGAGAATCTTTGCTTCGGGAACAAACGGGCACCAGTACGCAGGACTTCGTGATGGTGAATCATCCTGTCTTCTTCGCCCGCAACGTCAAGGACTTCTTGCGAGTGGAACAAACCTTGGCTGCGACCAGCGAAAACAAATTGGCGGCGCTCAAGGAGGCCTTCACTGGTGGCGATTGGAATCCGCTGAATTGGCACTGGCGAGAAGTGATCACCGCCGCGCAGATCGCCGGACACCTGCCGGCGCATCCTGCCGGCAACACGTATTTCAGCATGTCCCCGATTCGCTACGGCGCGCATGTCGCGAAAGTGCGCGCCCGACCGGCAGGCGAACTTCCTCACTCACTCCTGGAGATGGTACACAAGCTCGGCCAGCACGCCGACGCCTTTCGCTTGCTGCTGGAAGAAACGCTCCGCTCGCAGCAGATCTTGTTCGAGTTTCAAGTTCAACTTTGGACGTCGGCCGAGAGCATGCCCATCGAAGACGTGACCATCGAATGGCCGGAAGCGGAATCGCCCTATCGCACCGTCGCATTGTTGCTGCTCCCGCGGCAGGAGATCGCCACTGAAGAGCAGCGGACCGTCTGCAATCGCCTGTCATTCAACGTTTGGCACGCCCTGGCTGACCATCGACCGCTGGGCGGCATCAATCGTCTCCGGCGGGAAGCGTACCTCGTTTCCGCAGCCTGGCGGTCGGCAGCGCCGGCCAATTCTTCGCTGGCGGTTGATTCCACTCCATCGGCGGAATGAAGTACAAATATTTCTAGCCGGTCGCGCATCGTAGGGTGGCCGACGTGCGCACTGCGGGTTTTCAATCTGACAAATGGGAGTCGATCGATGAGATCTGCGAACATGCTTTGGCGTCTCAGTTTCTTCTCTGTGCTAATCACGCACTGGACGAGCGCGGCAACGACTTCGGCGGCCGACCGGCCGAACATTATTTGCATCCTCGCCGACGACCTCGGCCTGCCCGCGCTGGGTTTGCACCGGCGGTGCCTATAAGACGCCTAATCTTGATTCACTCGCCGCCGGCAGCACGCGGTTCGAGAATTGCTTCTCCGCTCCCCTCTGCGGACCATCGCGGGCCCTGTTGCTGACCGGACGATACGCCTTTCGCACGGGCGTGCGGACCAATGGCCTGGGCGCCCAAGCCACGGCGGAGAAAGATGGTTGCGTTGCCCTGCGTTTGAAAGAGGCCGGCTATGCCACCGCCGTCGCGGGCAAATGGCGCCAGTTGAGCCACTTCACGACCAAAGAAGACGGCGTCAAATGGGGCTTTGATGAGTTCCTGCTCTGGGGTGCGAATGTCCGCGACGACGATGCGGATGCGGATGCCACCAAGGCCGCCAAGAAGGCGCAAAAGGCAGCGGGGGAAGCCAAGCGGAGCCGCTATTGGGCCCCCGACTACAACCTCAACGGCAAGATGCTTTCGGATGTGGATAAAAAGTATGGCCCCGATGTGCTGCACGAATTCGTCGTCGATTTCATTCAGCGGCACAAGGACGAACCTTTTTTTGTTTACTATCCCACGCCCCTCATTCACGGTCCGATCCTCGCTACCCCGGACAGCAAGGAACCAGGCGACGACAAGCAAAAGAAAGCTAAACTGGTGACCAATGCCGGTGAAGGTTCTCACTATGCCGACAACATCGCCTATCTCGATAAGCTCATTGGCAAGCTTGTCGCCCACCTCGATGCCTTAAAACTCCGCGAGAAAACGCTTTCGTGTTCACCGGCGACAACGGCAGCGTCCCCATTGGCCTGGTTGGCGGCCAAAAGATCGATGGCAAGAAGGGCACGATGCTTGAAGGCGGCAGCCGGGTACCGCTACTCGTCAATTGGCCAGGCACCACGCCCGCAGGTGTTGTCAAGAAAGATCTCGTGGACTTCAGCGATCTACATCCCACGTTTGTCGAATTAGCGAAAGCCAAACCTGCTGCAGATCGCAAACTGGACGGCAAAAGCTTCGCGCCGCAAGTGCTCGGCCAATTAGGCCAGCCGCGCGACTGGGCCTATGTCCAACTTGGCGATGACCGATTCGTCCGCAGTGACCGCTGGAAGCTGACAGGCAGTGGCGACTTATTCGATATGAAGGAAGCCCCCTATCGTCAAATATCGGTCGCCGCAGACACGACCGCTACTGACGCCCTGGCTGCGCGTTCGAAACTGCAAACGGCTCTCGATCAATTGAAAGCCGAAAACGCCAACCAAGATGCGTTAGTAAAGAAGAGGTCGGGCAAGAAAAAGGACAAGAAGAACAAAGACCCAGCCCCCGCCACACCCTAAAGAATATGCCGTTGCCCGGTCGCAAGACGCGACCGGGACGCAGATGACTTGTCCAACCACTTCCACCCTGCCATCCCTGCCTACATCGGGCCGAAGCGTTCGTCCGATCCCATTCCGGGGGCGTTGAAATCTGGGGGGGCGATGCCTGGGGGGTTGTCGAGGACGTCGGCGGTTTCCCAGCAGAAGTCGTCGTCGCCGGTGCCGCCGAACAGG
>JAYTUF010000357.1:0-2010 GCA_043744755.1 Anatilimnocola sp. | reverse complement strand
AATCCGTCAACTACTAACGGGAGAGCCGTGTGCGGGAAAACCGCCTGCACGGTTCGGAGGGAGGGGAGTCCGGCTCAACCGGACTTCCCTACCCCTATTTTTTCTGCCGCCGCTACCGCGGCTTAAACAGGTTCCTGGCTGCACCTCTTTAGCCCGCAGGGCGACAGAAAGTAGCCCACGGCGCAAGCCGTGGGCAATGCAAGCTCAATCAATGCAAGCCCTGGTAAGGGCGACAGACCGAAAACGCCGGACAGTGACAAAGACCCATTGCAACACCAACGACGTGTATTATCTGTTTCCGGAGAATTCAGCTACAAAGTAAACTGCTCTCGGTGTTCTTGCCTCGCCATCTCGCCCGTTCCCCACCATGCTCGGCCGCTTCATCACCGTCGAAACTTACCAGAACGCCATGCAGGCCCATTTGGCGAAGAACCATTTGGAAGCTGCCGGCATTCGCTGCGTGCTGGCCGATGAACATTCCGTCTCGAACTTGTGGCATCTCTCGATCGCCATCGGCGGCATCAAGTTGCAGGTGGCGGAATCCGATCTGGAACGGGCCGAAGAAGTGCTCGACGCGCTCGAACATCACCGCGGCACTGAAGATCCAGCGGCTATTGCCGCTGACGTTACTAGCGACGAATCCAAATCGGAACCAAAACCGGCCGACAACGAGGAAGAGGACGCCGAGGAAGACGACACAGAACTAAAGCTAAACGCCCGCGAACAAAACGCCGAACGCGCCTACCGCGCGGCGCTAATCGGCATGGTCTTCTTCCCGCTCCAGTTTTACGCCACCTGGCTGCTCCTCAGCGTCTGGCAGGTAGACACGCCGCTGCGGCCGTCAGTCCGGCGGCAACTGAATTGGGCCATGCTCTTCAATTTGCCGCTCGTGTTGGTCGCCTTTGGACTGGTCGCGATTTATCTGCGCGCCATGATTTATGGGACTTAATTCGCAAATTGCAGGTTGCGCCATATCCTCCCCTGATTTCGTGCCCAGGATCGCTTACTTCGTGCGCGGCCCTTGGGGAGATCCCCATTCTCTCGTGCCTGTTCTACGAACTAAACCCCTGCATTACTTCCTTTGCCGCCGCGATGGTGGTTTGAATATCCGCTTCCGTATGCGCTGCCGACACGAACAGCGCTTCGTATTGACTGCAGGGCATGTAGACGCCGCGGTTGAGGAGGCCCCAGAAGTAGCGGGCGAAGCGGGTGGTGTCGCTACGGCTGGCGGTGTCCCAGTCGGTGGGTTGAAGGTCGTTGAAGAAGAGGGTCAGCATGCTGCCGACGCGGGTTAAGGTGGCGGGGACGCTCGCGGATTTCGCCGCACCAAGTAAACCATCACCGAGCAAGGCGCTGAGGCGTTCGAGTTGTTCATAAGGCGGAGCATCGCGGAGCACTTTCAGCGTGGCGATGCCCGCTGCCGTGGCCAGCGGATTGCCGCTGAGGGTGCCAGCTTGAAACACTTTGCCGGCGGGGAGGATGTGCTGCATGATGT
Source organism: Anatilimnocola sp. (assembly GCA_043744755.1). GTDB lineage: Bacteria > Planctomycetota > Planctomycetia > Pirellulales > Pirellulaceae > Anatilimnocola. Next base: position 515 of record JAYTUF010000357.1, on the reverse strand, counting down.
CGCGCCGACCGCCGTACGCGCCGATGGGCATGCCGCCGCCGACGATCTTGCCGAGCGTGGTCAGGTCCGGCGTGAAGTCGAGCAACTGTTGCGCGCCGCCGGGCGCGACGCGGAAACCGGTCATCACTTCATCGCAAATCAAGAGCCCGCCGTGCTTCCAGGTAAGTTCCCGCAGCGTTTGCAGAAACTCGGTCGCAGGAATCACCGTCCCCATGTTACCGACGATCGGTTCAAAGATCACGCCGGCGATGGTCGAGCCATGCTCCTCGAAAATCTCTTCCAAATTCGCCGAGTCGTTGTAGCGGGCAACAATTGTGTCTTGCGTCGTCCCCGCGGTCACGCCCGGCGAGTTGGGCACGCCTAAGGTTGCTGCCGAACTCCCCGCCGCCACCAGCAGGCTATCGACATGGCCATGATAATTGCCTGCGAATTTGACAATCCGGTCCCGGCCGGTAAACCCCCGCGCGAGGCGGATCGCGCTCATCGTCGCTTCGGTGCCGGAGCTGACGAGTCGA
>JAYTUF010000356.1:0-7731 GCA_043744755.1 Anatilimnocola sp. | reverse complement strand
TCCTGATAGACGCGCGGCCTCAGAGAAGGAATAGAGCCCCACTCCGATGTGCGATTTCTGTTGTTTCGTTGTCGGCATTCGCAGTACACCCAGCTAGGGGCGTTCCAACCGTATCGTGGTTTCGGCGTTCGAACTCTACACTGATTCTAACAGCAGGGGCAATGCCTTGTCGATTTCAGCCTGCCTCGGTTCCAGCCTTGGCCACCCAACTTTGAGCCTCCCGTGACTCAGCCACTCGTCATCATCCTCGCCGTCGGTCTCACGCAGAAATTGCTCGGCGGTGCGCGCCGCTTGTCTGAGTTGGCGAACAAGGGCTGGACGCGCGAGCTGCGTGAGATTGTGCCGGCGGTGACTTGCTCGGCGCAGGCTTCGTTACTCACCGGCGTGCAGCCCGAGGAGCATGGCATCGTGGGGAATGGCTGGCTGTATCGCGACACCCGCGAGGTCCGGTTCTGGCAGCAGTCGAACAGCCTCATTCAAGCCGAGCCACTGTACGAAACGGCGCGGAAGGAAGCGGAGCGTCGCGGCCGGAAGTTTCGCGCAGCCAAGTTGTTCTGGCAGTTCAATCAAGGCTCTGACTGCGAAATCAGTGTCACGCCAAAGCCGTATTACGGCGCGGATGGCAGCAAAGCGTTCGGCATCACGGGCACTCCGGAGGGGCTTTCGCAGCGCTTGGAAAAGAAGCTCGGTCCCTTTCCCTTTCCCGCGTATTGGGGACCGCTGGCCGGGCTGCCCAGCAGCGCATGGATCGCGCGTGCCGCGGCGGAAGTGTTGACGAGTCAACAGCCTGATCTGTCGCTCGTTTATCTGCCGCATCTCGACTATGATCTGCAGCGGTTTGGTCCCTCGGGGTCAGACATGCCCCGGCTGGTGCGCGAACTGGACGATGCGTGCGAACCACTGCTCGACGCTGCGAAACAAACCGGGGCCCGCGTGTGGGTCGTCAGCGAGTATGGCCTGGTCGATGTGAATCAGCCGGTGCTGCTCAACCGCGTGTTGCGAGAGAAAGGGCTGCTCAGCGCGCGACCGGGGCCTTTCGGCGACATTCTCGACACTTTCGGCAGTCGGGCGTTTGCGGTCTGCGATCACCAAGTGGCACACGTCTATGTGCAGCGTGCAAGCGATGTTCGGCAAGTGCGCGAACTGGTCGCTGCAACGCCCGGTGTAGCCAAGGTCTATGCCAATGAAGAGCGGACTGAGATCGGCCTCAATCATCCCCGCGCCGGCGAACTCGTCGCGCTGGCCAGTTCCAACGCCTGGTTCGCTTATCCCTTCTGGCTCGAGGGTCGCGGCGAGCCCGATTACGCGCGGACGATCGATATCCATCGCAAGCCGGGTTACGACCCCTGCGAGATGCTGTTTGATCCCAAACTGCTTTGGCCCAAGGGTCGGGCCGCTTGGCGACTGTTGCAAAAGAAACTTGGCTTTCGCGCGCTGTTCGACATCGTACCCGTCGATCCCACATTGATTTGCGGCAGTCATGGTCTCCCTACGATAGACTCCCGCCCCATCCTGATTGGCGATGGCCCTGAGCCGCCGGCAAATCTCTCGCTGACGGCTGTCCGTGACTTGGTTTTGCAGGCTTTGGGCGCGCCGCAGACGCCTTGACAGAGATCGAAACGGAGCCTACCATCGGTCGTTTCTCTACAAGTCAGCATTTCTTGACCCTGGTCCTCTTTTGGACGGGTTTTGAGTTAACGATTTCAAGCAGCTGGTTTCAAGCAGCCAAGTTTTGAGAGTCAGTCATGGCCGTTCCTAAGCGACGATCGTCAAATTCGCGGACCCGCAAGCGGCGTTCGCACCACGCCATCAAGGCGAAGCAACTGTCGTTCTGCCCGAAATGCAGCACGGCCACGCCGCAGCACGTCATCTGCGAAAAGTGCGGCTACTATATGGGTCGAATCATTGTGGAATCGGCAGAGACCTAAATTGGTCTCGGAAAAGACCTAAGGCGGATCGCTGGTCTTGAGCAAATTTGCGTTACTCTTTCCCGGGCAAGGTGCACAAGCCGTCGGCATGGGCCGGCAATTGGCCGAAACACTCCCCGCTGCGCGGTCCCTCTTCGATCGTGCTCAAAGTATTCTCGGCTACGATCTGGCCCAGATTTGCTTTGAGGGCCCCACCGAGAAACTCGATTCAACCGTTTATAGCCAGCCGGCGCTCTTCGTCTGTAGTTTGGCCGCGCTCGAATCGCTAAAGGCGACAAAGCCCGAAGTTGCGGCCGAAGCTCAAGCGGCTGCGGGACTGAGCCTGGGGGAATATACGGCCCTGGTGTTTGCCGAAGCTATGTCGTTTGACGATGGCCTGAAGCTGGTGCAGCAACGGGGCCAAGCCATGCAAGCGGCCGCCGATGCGGTCAAGAGCGGCATGGTCAGCGTGCTGGGTTTGGACCTCGACAAGGTGCAAGCGATCTGCGACGAAGCTCGCCAGTCGGGCGAGATTCTGCAGATTGCGAACCATCTTTGCCCGGGGAATATCGTCGTCAGCGGGCACACTTCCGCCTGTGACCGCGTATCCGCCATCGCCGAAAAGGTGGGGGCAATGAAGACGATTCGGCTCGCCGTCGCCGGCGCGTTTCACACGCCGCTGATGCAATCCGCCGTGCAGAAACTGGCTGCCGTCCTCGAACATGTGCCGCTCACACGCCCGCGAATCCCCGTCGTTTCCAACGTCGATGCCTTGGCGCACGACGACCCGCATGAAATCCGTCATCTGCTAGTGCAACAAGTCGTTTCGCCGGTCCGTTGGGAAGATTCCATGCGGATGCTCCTCGCCCAGGGCTTCGCGCCGTTCTGGGAGATTGGTCCCGGACGAGTCCTGCGTGGCCTGCTCAAGCGGATCGATCGCAAGGTCGCGGCAGACGGCGTGGAGTGCTGATTGTAGGCCGGAACAAGGTACTCCGTAGTTCCGGCTTTGTTTCGCCGCTCATGCCGGAACTGCGCGAGTACGCTTGTTCCGGCCTACTTCCTACTTCAAAGAATAAATCATGGCTGACGCTTCCAACCCTTACGATAGTCTCAAAGTCGATCTCACCGGCCAAATCGCCGTTGTCACCGGGGCTTCACAGGGCCTTGGAAAAGCAATTGCCATCGCGCTCGCAAAGAGCGGCGCCAAGGTCGCCTGCATTGCGAGGAATGCCGAAAAACTTGCTGCCACTGTCGCGGCCATCACCGAGGCAGGCGGTATCGCCGAAGCTTGTCCTTGCGATGTGCGCGAGTCCGCTGCCGTCGATAAGTTGATGAATGACATCAACGAGAAATGGGGCCGGATCGATATTCTGGTCAACAACGCGGGCGTCACCCGCGATACGCTCGTCCCGATCATGACCGACGAGCAGTGGGACGAAGTCATCGCCACCAACCTCCGTGGCCCATTCCTCTTCGCCCGCGCCGCCAGTCGATTGATGATGCGGCAGCGCTACGGCCGGATCATCAACATGTCGAGCATCTCCGGCCTCATGGGGAACGCCGGGCAATGCAATTACTCGGCGTCGAAGGCCGGCCTGATCGGCTTCACGCGGAGCATGAGCCGCGAGCTCGCCAAGCGAAAAGTCACGATCAACGCCGTCTGCCCCGGCTTCATCGAAAGCGAAATGACGGCCATCCTCGGCGACATCATCATTGAGGAAGCCAAGAAGCGAATCCCCGCCGGCCGCGTCGGCAAGGCAGAGGATGTCGCCGCTTGTGTGTTGTTTCTAGCGAGCCCGGCTGCGTCGTATGTGACCGGCGCGGTGCTGACGGTGGATGGTGGTTTGACGGGATAGTTAGGGGAAGTCGAACGCTGGGTTCATAAGACCTGTGTTCTAAAGATGCGGTCGCGAAGCCCACCAAATCGACATTGAGTTGCGGATCATGGTGGGTCTCATGACTACAACAGGTCCACTCTACGCTCATGGTCACTAACCCATACGAATCTCCGCTCGGAGTCGAAGTAGACAAATCAACGCGATCGATCGTGCGGTCGATCTTTGGATGGATTCTGATTGGACTGGGAACATTCCTGATGCTGCGCATAGCTTGGCTAACCTGGTGCTGGTGGCCACTGCGCGAAGAAGAGCAAAACCGAGCGATTGTCTTGTCAGTTCTGGGCTTGAACCTCAGCCTCCTTGGAGCCTGGCTTCGATTCCGATCTCTGATCTTTCTGCTTGCGGCATTGATGATTCCGCTGATCGGACTTCTGTGTCTGTTTTTGGCCTGAAGTTTGGCATTTCTTGTCTCGACTTCTCCAGACAACTCATGCTGCCCACTCAATCTTGACAGCAATCGACTTTTTTGGGATCAAACCCCCTCGAACTCGGCTGTGCTTAGGGAGGGGCGGGATGCGAATAGGCGTGATACTTCCGAACTGGGTGGGCGATCTCGCCATGACCACTCCCCTGCTACGGGCCATTCGCCGCCAACATCCGGCCGCCGAGATCATCGGCGTCTGCCGCAAATTTCTCACGCCGCTGCTCCAGGGCACGCCCTGGATTGACCGCTTCCATCCGTGGGAACATCAAGGCAAGGGCTGGTTCGGCCGCTCGGTGCAATTGATAAGCGCGCTGAGAAAGGAACGGCTCGACGCGATGTTCGTCCTGCGTAACTCAGCCTATGCGTCTGGAGTTGCCTACTTTGGCGGGGCCAAAGAAACAATCGGTTACGCCCGTCGCGGCAGCGGTCTGTTCTTGACGACGCGCCTGCAACCGCCTCGCAATGGTCGCCAGTTGACGCCCATCTCGGCTGTCGATTACTACCTCAAACTGGCCGAAGCTTGGGGCTGCAAGGTTGAATCGAAACAGCTAGAACTGGCCACCGTGCCCGCGGACGAAGCGGCCGCGGACGAACAGTGGCAGCGGCTTGAGCTGCCGGAGGAACGCAACGTCGTCCTGCTCAACACCGGCGGAGCGTTCGGCAGCACGAAGCGCTGGCCTCAACAACAGAGCGTGCAGCTCTCCCGGCAACTGGCGGAGGAAATGGGCCTCACCGTGCTGGTGCTCTGTGGCCCCGCGGAGCGAAAAGATGCCGCGGAGATTGCGAGCCTCGCGAATCATCCCCAGGTGAAGAGCGTCGCGGCAGAGGATGTTTCCTTTGGGGTGACGAAGGCGATCATTCGCCGGGCGCGGATGCTCGTCACGACCGACAGCGGCCCGCGGCACATTGCGTCCGCAATGGGAACCCCCACGATCACGCTCTTTGGCCCCATCGATCCCCGCTGGAGCCGCAATTACCAGAAGGACGCCATCGAACTGCAACTGCCGCTCGATTGTGCCCCCTGCGGCAAAAAGGTCTGCCCGCTGGTGCATCATCGCTGCATGCAGGATCTGAAGTCCGGGTTGGTTCTGTCAGCGGTCAAACAAATGCTCAACCAGACTGAAACATACGAGGCAGGATTCGCCTCGCAACTGACTCGTTGATTGTTTCAGGCTTGCTTCAGATTCGATCGCGAACAGGATAAGATTTTCAAACTCCCACGGAGTTTTGATAGGAGTTCAGTTTGACCGCGGATGAATCGGCCACATGAACCCAAACGTGAACATGGGGCCGGCCGCGGAAGTACCAAACGAACGACGGCCCTTCCAGCCGCCAGTTGTCCCAGACACCGTCGTCCCCCAGATCGCCCTCTTTGTAAAACGCGAGATGGCAGGCATCGAGACCTCCCTGCACCTTCAGGCAGCGGACCACTTCGTCCTGGTCCGACTGGCGGAACGGCTCGATGAGCAGCTTCATCACTTGCTGCAGGTGTTCTTTCTGATTGGCTGCGAAGTCCGCAACCGCGATGCCGTCAAAGCTGCCTTTCGCGCCGCGGAATCCGACCATCTCCTCGCTGGGCATCCCTTTGACGACCAGCGATTTCTCGCGCTGCTTGCCGTCGAACATGTCGTAAAGCTTGTTCGCTGCCTGTGCCTGGTGCCAAAAGACATTGTTGGGATGCGCGGGCTTTTCGTAAATGTCGTCCCCTTCATGGGCATACAGAATGGGCCCGCCGAAGGCGACATGCTCCGCGCTATTGCCGTCGCAGCGCAGGGTCATGTGCCGGCTGGCGAGTACGAACTCAAACTTGTCGCTCCCCGGCTCGCCAAAGATGGCCAGCGATTGATTCTGGCCGAAGCCGCCGACATCTCCTTTCAGTTGCCGATCCCACCGCTCCAACCAGGCAGGGTTGGTCATCCCTTCAAAAATCTTGCGAATCAAATGCTGTTGATCGGCCGTGAAGTAGTCGCTTTTGATATTGGGCTTGGTGATCTTCCAATTGTTCTCCAGTCGCGTGCGCAGCAATCCCCTTTCCTTTTCGACGTAGTCCCAGGCGAAGCAAACATCCTTCTTCTGCTTGGCGGTGAACGATTCGTACAAGGGCTTCACCAAACTCTCTGGGCTGCTCTTGGCCTGCACAGGCTCGTCCGCCAGCAGTGGCGCTCCGGCCGCGGCAATGGCCAATGCGCCGGCGCGCTGCAAAAACTCTCGACGGGATTCAGGGCTGGATAGCAAAGAGGGAAGCATTGGAAAGTCTCTTGGATCAGGTGAATCGAGCGCCCTAGGCACCGGCTATCTTACCGTCTCCGCGAGGGACTATTTCAAGTGATCGCGGAAGATTGCAGGGGAAGGCCCCGCTTTCGCCAGGCGGTGCGCGACGCTTATCCGAGTCAATAGGTAGAAGCCCTTCCCGGGCAGGACACCGTTTTTTTAAAAGGCAAATCTTGCAAACCTTGAGTGGCTCAAGCGGAAATGAACCTGGCGTGGACAAACGCCTCTTTAATAGCAAATTTGTCGCGCTCTTCGGCCAACTGGCCTCGCGCTGTGGGCGGCAAATTCGCTAAGATAGGTTCCTTCATCTCGCACCCCCAGCCGGCTTTGCTTGCATGTCCACCTTCTCGCCCGAATCCATCTCCAACCGCTTTGAGTTTGCGGCGGCGCAGAGCCGCATCTATGCCCAGTGGGAGGCGAGCGGGGCCTTTCATGCGGAGCCGCCGGCGTCTGGAGCGGAAGATCCATCGAAGGGGCCGTTTTGCATTGTGATTCCGCCGCCGAATGTGACCGGGGCGTTGCATCTGGGGCATGCGCTCAACAACACATTGCAGGACGCGCAGATTCGGATGCACCGGATGATGGGGTACAACACCCTCTGGATGCCGGGCACCGATCATGCGGGCATTGCGACGCAGGCCGTGGTCGAGCGCCGCATTCGCGAGGAAGAGGGTCTATCGCGACATGACCTCGGGCGCGAGAAATTGGTTCAAAGAATCTGGGAATGGAAGGAAAAATCCGAGCAGCGGATCATCAGCCAGCTCAAGGGAATGGGCTGCAGTTGCGATTGGGACCGGCTGCGGTTCACGCTCGACGAGACCTGCGCCGCGGCCGTGCGGCAGACGTTTTTCAAGCTCTTCAGCGAAGGCAAAATCTATCGCGGCAAGCGCCTTGTCAACTGGGACACGTTCCTGCAAACGGCCGTCAGCGATGACGAAGTGTTTCAGGAAACGGTGAAAGGGAAGTTTTATCACTTTCGCTATCGCGTTCTTGAGCGGCAAAAGGGCGAGCCGGAGTTCGTGACGATTGCCACCACGCGGCCCGAGACGATGCTCGGCGATACTGCCGTTGCCGTGCATCCCGATCCGGCGCGAGCGCTCGACAAGGCGGAAGCGGAACTGCGCGAGCGACTCGCCAAAGCGCCGGCGAAAGAGCAGGAGGCGATTCAATCGCAGATTGATAATATTGTTTCTCGCCGTACGGAGTTGTTGCCGCAGTTGATCATTTTGCG
>JAYTUF010000355.1:0-7749 GCA_043744755.1 Anatilimnocola sp. | reverse complement strand
GATCGCTGGGAGGGCGACGCTCCTGCGGAGCCGGAATTGCGAAATGGCATGTTTTCCGCCCCACGGCTCGGCAGGAGCCTCGCCCTCCCAATTCCGAGCCCCACGGCTCGGCAGGAGCCTCGCCCTCCCAATTCCGAGTTTGACGTTACCGGAATAATTGCGTGGCCCTGGGCAATCGTTTACTCCCCGACCGGTGGCGGCAGCAGTTGCGGCGTTTCGTCGTCACCGATGCGATAGCCTGCGTCCTGCTGCACAGCGGCCGGTGCCGCTTGAAACGGCGGCTGCAGCGCTGGCTGCTGAGCATTCGCGGGAGCGGTTGGGAAGATGACCTCCATTGGCCCGCCCGACGTCTGCGACGCATTCTGGAACGGGCTGGCCGCCGGTGCTGTCCGCTGAGCGGGACCCGCTTGGAACATACTCAGCGCTTGCTGCCTTTCGTCCACCGGTTGCTGTCCAGCGACCTGAGCATTGGGCTGCTGCGGACCAACCGGTCCCTGTTGCATCGGCACGCCAGTGACTTGTGCCAACAATTCACGGGCGGCGTTCAATTCCGGTTCCGCTTGCAACGCCAGCTTGAGGTGATTGGCAGCTTCTTCCTGCTTGCCGCGAGCCGTCAACATATAGGCCAGGTTGTAGTGCGCGACCCCTTCGGTATTGAGGGCCTTGAGTTGGCGGTAGGCTTCTTCCGTGCGTCCGCTCTCGACGAGGACCGTCGCCAGATTATTGCGGTACTTGGGATTCTTGGGCGAGAGTTCGCAAGCCCGATTCAGATTCTCAATGGCGCGGCCCGCATCCTTTTGCCGGGCATAGCAGAGCCCCAGATCATTCTGCACCAGGCCGCTTTTGGGATGCGCTTTGGCGGCTCGGTTATAAGCCTCGACGGCTTTGGGGAAATTCCCCTGGCGATCATGCAAGCGCGCGATGCTAATCAGCGAGGCCAGATCATTGGGCGCAACTTTGAGAGCCTTTTCGTATTGCTGCAGCGATTCCGAGAACTTGCCTTGTGTTTCATACATCCGCCCTGCGGCAATGAACACATCGGGTCCCACGGCCTTGTGCTTACTATCGAGCTTCGTAGGATCGTCCGACTCTGCCGGCTTGCTCTTCCAGGCGAAGGCCGAGCCAACCGCGGCGGTCGATTTTTGCCACGCCGAGGTGACATAGTTGCCGCTTGTGGCTTTTGGCGGCTGATAAGCGCCGCTGGCACCGCCGGAAAAGTCTTGCGACAAGCCTTCGTACTTCTGCTTGCCGACATCGGGCGTAGAGCTGTACAAGCTGCTGCTGCCCGCATCCTTGCCGCCCCACCAACCCCAGGGTGACTTGCAACCCGTGCTGACAACACAGGCGAGCAGCGCGCAACTGGCCGCGAATCGCAACACATGACCGCTGACGAATGGGCGACGAACTTTCATCGGACACCTCCCTGTGCAACTGCCAGCCGACCAGCAGCGAACCCGCTGCAGCCTCGCATCCCTACGCCAACCAAGCGCAGCAGCGTACGCGCTCTTGTACGGTACATCGACCCTGCCGGTTCTCCAGCTAAAGTCGAATCATGCCGACTATGCGTAGGATGCGGCGTGGAGTGGTTGCGCTGCTAGCGGGAGGAGGGGGTTACATTTCGGAATTGGCGGCACTACAATTTGACAGCGCCGGGCACGATATCACTTATTTCGTACCTGGCTCTTTCTCTCCGCAATGCGTTGATTGCCAGCCTCGCTGCTCTCCCAGCGAATAGACTTTTGCCAGGAAACAAACGCCTGTGACTTCGAGCGACCAGCAGTCAGGTGCAGCGTTGTTGGCAAACTATCCCGTCGTAATCGATTTGCCCGTTCAATGGGGCGATCAGGATGCGCTGGGGCATGTGAACAACACGGTCTTTTTTCGCTGGTGCGAATCGGCGCGGATTGCGTACTTGGATCGTTTGGGTTTGGCGGCTTGGATGACGCCCACCGAACTGGGGCCGATCCTGGCTCAAATCGGCTGTAACTACAAGCGGCAGTTGCGGTTCCCCGATACGGTGTGGATCGGTTCGCGGGTCAGCAAGCTGGGCCGGACGAGCCTGACCATGGAGCATGCCATCGTCAGCAACTTGCAAAATGCGGTCGTGGCGGAGTCCACTTCGGTGATTGTGGTGTTTAATTATCAGACCCAGCGGCCTGTTCCCATTCCCGCCGAGGTGCGTGCGGCAATTGAACGGCTGGAAGGGCGCGAGAAAATAGAGTGTGGAAAGTAGAGAGTGGAAAGTAGTGAGTAGATGGAAGGCAGGGCGAAACAACGGAGCGAGCGTGCCGTTGATAAATTGAGGAAAAATTAGTTCAGGAAACTGCGTCTGCAACTCCCGGCAGATTAAGGTCGCGTTGAAAGGGAAATCGCATGTCGGATATTAGTTCGCTGTCTTCCGTCGCCATTCACGTACACGTGATTGCCTTGGCACTGGCATCTGCCGGGTTCTGCTGGTTGGCGATTCTGGCCGGCCTGAGTCGCCAGCATTGGTTTTTGCGAGTCAGCTTCATTTGCGCGCCGTTGGTGTTCCTGTTGCCGATTCGGGCTTATGAACCGCTGGTCATGCTCTTTCCGCTGATGATTGCCCTGGCTTGTTCCGCGCTGGGCCTGCGGTCGCACTGGTTGCGGGAGTTGGGAATCAACAGCCCGCCGAATCGTCCCCATAAACTACCACGCGCCAGCCAGCGTTGGACTTTATCGCTGAGCGACGCACTGCTCGTGACGACGGTCATCGGCGTGGTACTGGCAGTCCTGGTGCAACTTCCTTGGCTGAATCTGAATTTTTCTTGGAGCGGCCTGCTGTTCGATGCTGCGCTCCTCTATGTGCTGAGCATCGTCAGCCTGTGCCTGATTGGGCTGCGCGGCGGTTGGCTCTGGGCAGTTGTGATGTTTCTCTGCATTTCACTGGGCATTGTGTTCGAGGCCAGTTGGGGCGATGGCTTGCAGGCTCTGTATCTGATCGGTGTTGCGGGCCCGGAGCATCTGACGTGGACGCCGCTCGGCGAGTTTTATCTGCTGTTCAGCACGCTGCTGTCCATCGGCCTATGGCTGATTCGTTGGTGCGGACAAGCCCAGCAGCAACCGCGGATCTATCAGCAGCGCTGCAGGTTGATGGTTTCCTGCGTGGCGATCACCGCTGCGCCCGCCTTGGTGCTATACATGGCTATGTTCATCGGACCACCCGCGGTCGCAGCGCCGAATATTCGGAACAACGCCTTGCCGCAACTGGTGGATGTTGCCCAGCGTTTGGAGTCTTTAGGACTAGTGGATTTGACGCTGGGAGAGATGCAACAGTTCGATCCTGGGGGCAAGCATCAGCAACTCGCGGAGCCGCTGTATGCCGAGTCGTTGCACTTGGTGAAGCAACCGGGCTGCGTCTCGCTCGATGTCAGCCGGCAGGCGAATGAACACTCGTTGACGGCGCAAGAGGCTCAGCTCAACACGCTCCGCTCGCTCGCCCGGCGGTGGTCGCGGGAAGCAGAACACGCCTATCGCGCGGGCGATATTCGCCTGGCCACGGAGTTCGATCTGGCGATTTTGCGGCTGGGCAATCAGCTTTCGCGGGGCGGCATTCGGATGCATGTGCAAGCCGCAATGGCGATCAAAAGCGCGGGCCTCGCGCACTTGGCTTTGCTGCGCGATCACCTGCCCATCGATCTGATTCCCGCCGTTATCAGCGCGCTCGAAGCGCTCGATGCGGGTGAAGAGAGTCCGCAACAGACGAATGCCCGCGATCGCTACTGGACCGACATTGCCCACGGCTGGCGGCACCGGCTCGAAACCGTCGTGCAGCGGGCCTTGAAATTGCCGACCACCGAGACGGCCGCCTTTCAAGCGCTGAAGCAACCTCTTTCCCGCGAAGCAGTCCAGCGCCGCTTGCTCGGCACGGAACTGGCGCTGCGGCACTATCATCAGCAGCACGGACAGTATCCTCCAACCCTCGCCGTTCTGGTCCCCACGCGGCTCGCGCTCTTGCCGCGCGATCCCTTCACCCGGCGAGCGTTGCTCTACCAGCCGAAAAAATACAGCTTCGTGCTCTATAGCACCGGCCCGGATGCCCGCGACGATGGCGGCAAATTCAGCCGCTTCGCCAGCGACTTCAGCAGTTCTGCCGGCCACGATTGGAATCTGGAAAGCGTCCTCCGCTACGGCGGGGGTGGTCGAGGTTGGGGGCCGGGCTTTAGTCCGCGTCCCTCGCGTCCTCCCGGCGGCTGGACCGCGCCGCCCTGGGAAACTGGCCAACGCGGTTCGCGGCGTCTGGGCCAATCCGTTAGCGGATCCATTCAAGTCTCCGGGCCAGCGCCAGCAGACGCTCGCTAGCAGTTGTGTATTTTTCCGACTTTGTAATTCTTACACTCATCGCAAGTCTATTTTCGTCAATTTGCTAGCACTCTTCAGCAATTATTGAGCGAATCGGCCATTTGCTCTCGACAGTTTGCCCCGCGATCTACAACAATTCACTGGTGGTGACTGGATTTTGCAGAAACGAGTTCGAAAATCTGGCACAGCAGTCGCTAAAGATTTGGCAGACCGTTCATGGATGAATGGTTGCTCACGGACGGTCGATAGGCAGGGAGTGCGCGGATGTTGGAATTCAGGGACCCGCTGTTGTTTTGGGGCACGCTGGCGTTGCAATTGATCGGCCTGGGGAGCGTGGTGCTGGCTCGTCTGCCTTGCCGCTGCCCGCTCCAATCGACGTTCTGCCGGCTCACCTTTTTCGCCTGCCTGTTCGGCGTCGCGGTGGCCACGATGATTGCCATTGAGGCCCACAGCGGCTCATGGGCTTGGTGCGCTACCACGTTTTCGCTCATGGCGGTGGGAGCGACGTTCGATCTGCGGAATTCGGTGCCAGCGACCGGGTTTTAGTTGCTGAGAAAGCCCGGGGTCGGGAGTCTTTGGCGAATAGCGATCTTCCAGAATAGGAAGTTATCGACTAATCCCACCACCATTGATTTTCGGCGAGTTTGCCGGTGGTGACTTTGCCGCGGAGGGCTTGCAGTTTGCCATCCTCGTCGGCGATCCGATACTTCGGCTGCAGCGCGGTCTGGGCTTCAATGTGGACACCGCCCCCGATTGGGAACGAAGTCTTATTGCCCTTCTTGTAGACATTGCAGGCGGTTTCGACCATCTTCGGCGTTTCACAGGTTTCGACGGCGAACTTCTTCTCATCGCTAAAGTGTTCCATCTTCCAGGCGCACTTGCCGTAGTAATCCTGCTTTTGGATGAAAGCGGCAAGCACCGACATGTCGATCAAGTTTCGCATCTGGGCATAGACCGGGCTGCGCTGAGCCAACTGTGGATAGTTCGCGGTAAACTGCTGACAGAATTGCTTGCTGGCCTTATTCTGGCCACCGCCGGCCACTCGGGTGCCGTCGGCCTGCACGACTTCGTCCTCGCCGACCAGTTCGACACCTTCGCCGACAAGTTCCAGGGCCAGTTCGTCGTCGGTCACTTTCACGCATTCATAATTCGGCACGAAGAACCAGCGCTGCATCGCGTTGGCAGCCTGGCCGGTAGCGAGCGACGGAAAGCTTTGAATTCGCACCGGCGGCTGTTCGAGGCCAATGCCAATCAGCTTCATGCGATAGTCGGCTTCGACCAACACCTGCGCGAAGTGAGTCTTGGTTGAGACGCCGCGAATCGTTACCACTTGCAAACCAAGTGCTTTGCGGGCATCGTCCGCAATCCGCGCTTCACCGCCGGCGGGCATGGCGCCGCGGAAGCCGGCAAAATACTTCTGCAGGTTGGCGAGTCCTTCTTTCGTGGCGTCGATCGAGCAACCGATGATTTGCGTCGGCCGGCCTTGCGGCGGATAAGCTCGCAGCGCGACGACCAAATCTTGCAGTTCCAAAATAGCCCGGCCGCTGTTCATGCCAACCACGCGGCCCGAAGCATCCGGCAGAAAGCCTTCCGCGGGACCAGCGATGACGATGTCATTGGTCTCGGGATAGAAGAAGACAAACTGAGCGCGGGTCAAGCCGGCCAAATATTTCATTTCGTCCGTCGGTGCCTGACCCTTCGCAGCCCGCTCGGCGATGGCAGCTTCCAGCCGGTTGAGCGAGACCTTGCGCAGCGGCGCTTGCTGCGCCAGATTGCCCGGCAACCGATTCTTGGCTTCGGCCATGCGGCGGAAGGCAAGTTGACCGTTGGGATCTTCGTAGCGGCGGAACTGCAGAATTCCCTCAGGGCTGATGATCACACCGGCAGCGCCGTTGATGCCGCCACCACCGCCGCCATTGTTGCCGCCACCACCATTGTTGCCACCGCCATTTTGAGCTAGTGCCGTGCTGGACAGCACCAGGGCGAGAGCAACGAGTGCGATTGTGCCACGAAAGAAAGTGCGCATAAACTTTGCCTTGTTCCGAAAAGTCAGTAGCCAGAGCGCGAAACTTTGTTTCGCCATTCGAATCAATAGCCCGTGAGTTGATCGTGCGAAATGTGAACAGCGTCCGGTCTGCGCAAGTTGGCAGCCCGGCGATTCACAGTCTGCAGCATGATTCAAACTTCGCGGCTACCTTTCCTTCCCAGGTCTGCCAGCCCCTGACGGCAGCACCTTTGCTCTCAACTTATCGTAATTACTCCGCGGCAAAACGCAACCAGAAAGCAACGGACAGGCGCCGGGAACTCCATTCCAGGGCAGGTTTCACGGTTCGCGGCGGAATCTTGTTGAATTTGCCCAAATCCGCATGTAACTTGACGTTTTGCTAGTCAAAGCTGCTGATCTGAGGCGGAGAAAATTGCCTGCGATGTTCGCCTTTTCGTACCTTGCCTTTGGCAGTCCACACACCGGGTTCTTTCCGAAACGTTCCACGCCCGGCTTTCACGCTCGTTGAATTGCTAGTGGTCATCGCCATCATCGGCGTGCTGGTCGCCCTGCTTCTCCCCGCCGTGCAGGCCGCCCGCGAAGCCGCCCGCCGCGCCAGTTGTCTCAACAATCTCAAGCAATGGGGCTTGGGTGTAATCAACCATGAAGACTCGTTCAAAAAGCTCCCCTACGGCAACAAGGCCGACGTGCTCGATTCTTATATGTGGTGGCATGCCACGCTGCCTTACCAAATCGGCCCGACTTCATGAACGCCCCCGGTTTAAGTGTGTGCGGCTATGGCCAATGGATGAGGCTCTTACCGCTGGGCCTGAGTTCACGAGCCGCTATCAAGCGCCCCGTCCCGCAAATCAACCCCGCCCGATGGCGAAAAACAAACAGGGTTATTCGCCATCATCCCCCAGCCAAACCCGCGTGCGGCGCTCGCCCGCGGCGAAAAACCCACCAGGTTTCTCGCCACCTCCCCACGGTTGAGGGGCCAGGCCACACGGAAATGAAACCTGCCCCCTTTTGACTTCCCGCCGTTATTCTTCGGCCGCATTAGGCAAGAATATCTTCATCGTCGGGATGGCTTGTAGTTGCTTGCAACCGGCGACGCTCACCTTCGTATTGGCGACCGACAAGAGTTCCAGCTTGGGTGAGAATTTGAGGATGGGCACGATCGGGTCGCCCACTCCCGTATTGTTCAACCAGAGCGAGGCGAGATCGATGTTATGCCGCAGCCACTTTACTTTATCTTCGGAAGGTATCGGCACGTCGGACAAACACAATTGCCGAAGCTGCGTCAATTCGGACAATGAACTAAGTCCGACTCCGATATCTTTGTTGGGCGCAACCGGCCGCCCGCTCTCGTGCTAGCACCAGATATCTCGGGGTTTTGTTCGATCTATGGGTACGACTCCGAGAATTCAGCCCGATGCCGA
>JAYTUF010000354.1:0-2021 GCA_043744755.1 Anatilimnocola sp. | reverse complement strand
GGTCAGCAGCGTGGGGGCAAAATCCACGAAGGCCACCAGATCATCGCGCACGCTCCCCGGTTCGATCTTCCCTGGCCAGCGCACGATCAGCGGCACGCGGATGCCGGAATCGTAAATCCAGCGCTTGCCCCGCGGCAGGCCGCGCCCATGATCGCCGAAAAAAAAGACCACCGTGTTCTTGGCCAGCCCATCGTCCTCGAGCTGCTGTAGAATCTGACCGACCTTTCTATCCGTGAAGGTCAGGTTGTCGTAATAGTTGGCCAGATCGCCGCGGATAATGGTCGTATCGGGATAATAAGGCGGCAGCACCAGCTTCGCGGGATCATGCCGTTGGTTTTCCGGCAGCGACAGGCGACGCGTCTCTTGCTGCTTCGCTCCCAGGCGAATCTGGCTTTCGTGCGTCGTGGTGAGATTGAAGACGCTGAAAAATGGTTGTTCCTTATCGGGCCGATTGCGCCAATGCGCGCCGCCCCGATTGTCGTCCCAGGCAGTCAGCGGCGCATCGAAGTTGTAATCGGTCTTGCTGTCGTTGGTGCAGTAGTAACCGGCAGCGCGTAAGTATTCCGGGCAGCATTTGACCTGCGGCGGCGGCACTCCTTTGCAGCGCATAAAATGCGTGCCGATGCTCGTGGGATACATCCCCGTGATCAGGCCCGAGCGGCTCGGGGCACAAACGCCGGCATGCGTGAAGGCGCGAGTGAACCGCGCTCCTTCCGTTGCCAGTTTGTCGATATTCGGCGTGATCGCTTGCGGATCGCCGTAGCAGCCCAGGTCGGGGCTGATGTCTTCCAGGCTGATCCACAGGATGTTGGGGCGCGGGTCCGCGGCGAACGCATTCGCCGCCAAGAGCAGCCCGCAAGCGAAGTAGCTGGTTAGTCGCAGCATGGGAGAGAGTCCGATCGAGTAGCTGAATTCGCCAGAATTCAGAGTCGTGCGAGCTATGTCTGAATTCTGGCGAATTCAGCTACTGCTTGAACGTGAGTCGAGTGAACTCAGCAACCCGTTCGCGAATCGCCGGTTCCACCGGCAGCCGTTCCATGCTGCTCGCGCCGTAAAAGCCGCTGATGCCTTGCGTCTGATCGAGAATGTACTGGGCATCGGCCGGCTCGGCGATCGGACCGCCATGACAGAGGATGATCACGTCCTTGCGCACTCGCTTCGCCGCATCGTGAATTGCTTGCACGCGTTTGGCTGAATCAGCCAGCGTGACGGCGCTGGTGGCGCCGATGGTTCCCTTCGTCGTCAAACCCATGTGCGCGATGATGATGTCGGCGCCGGCCTGGGCCATCGCGGTGCTTTCTTCCGGGTTGAAGCAATAGGGCGTGGTGAGCAGGTTCATTTCTCGGGCCTGACGAATCAGCTCGACCTCCAGCCCATAACCCATGCCGGTCTCTTCGAGCCCCTGGCGGAACGTGCCATCGAACAGGCCGACGGTGGGGAAGTTCTGCACGCCGGAAAAGCCCGCTTCGTCAATCTGCTTCAGAAACAGCTTCATGATCCGAAACGGATCGGTGCCGCAGACGCCGGCCAGGACCGGCGTGTTCTGCACGACGGGCAGCACCTCGCGAGCCATCTCCATGACAATCGCATTGGCATCGCCATAGGGCATCATCCCCGACAGCGAGCCCCGCCCCGCCATCCGAAACCGGCCGCTGTTGTAAATCACCAGCAGGTCCACGCCCCCCGCCTCCGACATCTTGGCGCTAATCCCCGTCCCCGCCCCGCCGCCAATAATGGGCCGGCCCGCGGCGATTTTGATGCGCAGGCGTTCAAGAATTTCTTCACGGGCAAAGAGGGACATAAAACGTTTGGACTTGGAGGGGAAGAAGAAAGTAAATGTCTCTACCGCGAATTGGATCAAATCGGAACGTTGTTAGGCAGCCGACACGAGGATCAAACTGAAGTCGCTGTTTCCCGTACATGGAACTGAATGATAGACGGACTACTACGGAACTGCCCGGTTTACTTTAGGATGAAGATAGAATTAACTTCCGCACTTCGCGACCACTGGGCTTGCCCCA
>JAYTUF010000353.1:0-7774 GCA_043744755.1 Anatilimnocola sp. | reverse complement strand
CTCGGCAGGAGCCTCGCCCTCCCGAATGCATCGACCCAGCATCGTGCGGATAAACAGCAAAGGCCGTATCCCGCATACAGCTTACCTAGGTGTTGATGTTATGCTGGCAGATTGCCTGCTCCGTTACCTTTCGTAAGTTGCGCCGCCGGCTAGCACCGTCAGCAAACAAACCTCCATGAGCGACGCACCTGCCACAAAGTCACCTCCCCGCGCGAAGCAATCGGCTTTTGCCCAAGGCGAACCCCCGCGCCCGGCTGGTTCGCGTCTGGCATGGCTACTGTTCTTGGTGATGGCTGGGTTGATCTGCGCGGTCGAATTGCCAAACGAAATCAACGCCTGGAAGTATGCCGCCGCGCTCGAAGCGCGGGATGCGGGGAAGCAGGAAGTAGCCTATCAGATCTTGAATGATTTACATGTCCGCAATCCGCAAAATTCGCGATACTCCAGCCTGCTCTATTCCTGGAATTTGGAGGATCGCAACTTCAAGGAAGCGCTCGTTGTTCTGGATCAGATGTTCCAAGTCGGGGGAAGTGCTCGCAAATTATTGAGCCTGCGTAGTGGCCTTTATCTGCAATTGGGGCGATATCCAGAAGCGCTCGACGACTGCCGCGAACTCAAGCGGATCAGCGATGCGTCAGGAGTCCCTTCACAAGCGGATGCGCTCAATGGCCTGGCCTACACTCGCGCCGTGGGAAACTTTGAGTTGAATCAGGCAGCCCTCGATAGCGAAGCGGCGGTTATCGCTGCTCGGAGGGAACTGGACGAAGCCGAGCAAGAGCTAAAGACACTGCAACAGGCTTGGTTTTGGTTTGATACGTCCAAGGCGCGAGTCAAGTTGTTTGAGACCAGGTCAAACTATCTCAATTGCCTGGACACTCGTGGCTTCATCCGCACGAAAACAGATGAACTGCAAGCGGCCCAGGTTGATTTGGACGAAGCGATTCAAGGGTTCGAGGTGAAAATCGCTACCCCGCAATTGAGTAGGAGGGTTCGCAAGTACCGAGACTTGGAGGCGGCGATCAAACAGGCCAATAGTCCTCTCGCTGTGATTTACTACCATCGCAGCCTGAACCTGCAAAAGCTCGGCCGCGAGGCGGAAGCCAAGCGAGACTTCGACAAAGCCCGTTTGCTCTCCGGTCGAGAACCTGACGAGTCGTTGTTCTAGGAATCGAAGGCACTATGACGGCGAGCGAACCAGCAACTTTATTGCAGCCTCGCGTCACGCGAAGCGCGCTCTTACTCGTCATCGCCTATGTCGGTTTCATCAGCCTCGGTTTGCCGGACGCGGTGACGGGCATTGCCTGGCCGCGGATTCGTGATTTCTTCTCGCTGCCGCAGAGCGCACTCGGTTTGATTTCGCTAGCGCTCGGTTGTGGTTACTTCGTTTCGAGCTTCTTCGCGGGCCAGTTGACGCAGCGGTTGGGCATTGGGTTGCTGTTGACACTGAGCAGTCTGGTCGTGGCGCTGGCCATGTTTGGCAATGCGCTGGCGCCTTGGTTCGCGCTGATCCTGGTCTGCATCGTGTTCTGGGGTCTAGGTTCCGGCGCAATCGATGCCGGGCTGAATCATTACGCGGCCCGCCACTTCTCCGCGCGGCACATGAACTGGTTGCACGCCTGCTATAGCCTGGGCGCCACGCTGGGGCCGCTGCTGATGACGGGAGCGATTATCTTCGGCGACTCCTGGCGGCTGGGTTATGTCCTCGTCGGTGGTATTGTCTTCGGTCTGACGATCACCTTCGCCGGCACGCTCCGCATGTGGGACGATGGCCTGATCTCGGCGGCCAATCAATCACCGCCAGCAACGATGCGCGCTACGCTGCAGCGGCCGCTCGTGTGGTTGCAAATCGCGATCTTCGCGCTCTACACGGGTTTGGAGTTCATGGTCGGCAACTGGTGCTTCACGCTATTGACCGAAGCGCGACATGTCTCGCCCGAATCCGCAGGCTTGCTTGTCACCGGCTATTACGGCTCGATCGGACTAGGCCGGGTGGTGCTCGGCGGACTATCCGACTGGATCGGCGTTGATCGCTTGCTCCGCGGCGCAACCTTTGCCGCCGTGCTCGGCACCCTGCTGTTCGCGTTTGCCCCCGCATTCTGGCTGAGCATGGCCGGTCTCGCGTTGCTCGGCTTGGGTCTCGCGCCGATCTTTCCCTGCCTAATGTCGCGCACGCCACAGCGCTTGGGCGAGAGCTACGCCGCGCATGCGATTGGCTTTCAAGTCAGCGCCGCGACCATCGGCGGCGCGTGCATTCCGGCCCTCACCGGGTTGCTCGTGCAGTACAGAAACTTAGAAGCAGTCGCCCAGTTCAGCGTGCTGCTCGCGGCGCTGATTTGGCTGCTGCACGAGGCATTGCTTTGGAAAACAAGGTAGCCCGACGCGTCAGCGAGGCACTTCCTCGCTAACGCGTCGGGCTTCCTATGGCGTGAAGTCTTCATCGCCTGTTAAGCCCACCACAAATGCCGCCAGCAAATCGGCGGCGCGGTCGAGATCATCGAACGAAACCATCTCCACTGCCGAGTGCATGTAACGATTCGGCAAGCTCACCAGGCCGGTCGCGACGCCGGCGCGATTCAATTGCAGCGCATTGGCATCGTTGGGAACCGCGCGACCGCTAGCGGAAAGCTGATACGCGATCATGCTGTCCTTGGCGGTTTGAATCAAACGCTCGGTCACAACAGGATTCATATTCGGCCCGCGAAAAATCACCGGGCCATTGCCGAGGCTGATGTCTCCCTGCTGCCGCTTGTCGATCGTGGGGCAATCGGTCGCGTGCGTCACATCGACGGCAATGCCAATGTGCGGATCAATGCCGAAAGCGCTCGTCTGCGCACCGCGAAGCCCGATCTCTTCGGCGACAGTCGAAACCGCGTACACGCCGACGCGCAATGATTGCAGCGAGGCCCGCCGCAGCGCTTCGATCACGGTCCACAGCCCCGTCTTGTTGTCCATCGCCGGCGAATTGGCCAGTCCGTTCCGCATCTCCTGCCAGCCAAGTTGCAGCGTGACGGGGTCGCCAATCCGCACCAGGTCGGCCGTTTCTTGCTTGCTCTTGCTGCCGATATCCAGCCAGAGATCGTCGAGCTTGACGACTTGTTTCCGCTCTTCATCAGTCAACAAGTGAATCGGCTTGCGCGAGATCACCGCGGGAATCGGGCCGCCGCTGGCCCAGATGACCATTCGCTGGCCGATTAGTTGCTGCGGATCCCAGCCGCCGATGGTCTGTGCATACAGAAAGCCCTGGTCGTGAATGTGCGTAATCAACATGCCGATCTGGTCGCAATGGCCGGCAAACATTACCCGGACCTTGGCTGACGGATTCTTGCAAGCAATGACGTTGCCATGCAGGTCGGTGCGAACTTCGTCGGCAAACGAGGCCACATACTTGCGGACCACATCCTGAATGGGCCGCTCGTAACCGCTGGGGCTAGGCGTGTGGAGCAATTGCTTGAGAAATTCGTACGATGAGGCTTCCATGAAAACTCCGCGCGGCAATGATGAAGAAACGAGTCCCCATTGTCGCGGCAATGGCGGTAGACTGACAGTAGTGCTGAGGAGCTATCTCGTAGCTGAATTCGCCAGAATTCAGAGGGCCGCGTGAAGACGGAATTCTGGCGAATTCCGCTACATTGATCGGTACTATGGACCTGCAATTACAAGATCACGTCGTCCTGGTTACAGGCGGCGCGAAAGGGATCGGCCGCGGCATTGCCGATGTGCTGGCTGCTGAGGGCGCTGTCCCAGTAATCATCGGCCGTAGTCAGACTGACAATGAGGCAGCCGTAGATGAGATTGTCGCGAGTGGTGGACGTGCGTGGAGCGTGGTCGCCGAGTTAACGGAGCCGGCTGCGTGTCAGCGGGCAGTCGAACAAGCACTTGAAAAGTTCGGTCGGATCGATGGTCTCGTCAACAACGCCGGCATCAACGACAACGTCAATCTTGAAGACGGCGATGCCGACCAATTCCTCGCTTCACTGCAGCGAAATCTGGTTCACTACTACGAAATGGCCCGCCATGCGCTTCCCGCGCTGAAGCAATCCAAGGGCGCTATCGTCAACATCGGCTCCAAAGTGGCCGAAACGGGTCAAGGACACACTTCCGCCTATGCGGCTGCCAACGGTGGACGAAATGCGCTCACTCGCGAGTGGGCGATTGAGCTGGGCAAATATGGCATCCGCGTCAACGCTCTGATCGTGGCCGAATGTTGGACGCCCCTGTATGCCAAATGGATTCAATCGCTGGGCGATCCTGAAAGCGAGCGCCAGAAGATTGAGCAGCGAATTCCGTTCGAGAAACGGATGACCACCGCCGAAGAGATCGCCAACATGGTGGTCTTCTTGCTCTCGCGCCGGTCAAGCCACACCACGGGGCAGTTGATTCACGTCGATGGTGGTTACACGCACCTCGATCGGGCTGTGACATAGTCGCCTTTCGCTCCGCGAAAGGACGTTCGTTCGCGGAGCGAACGACGACTATGTTCGTGCAGCCACCAATGCATCCAGTTCGTCTTTTAGCTTGCCGAGAATCGTATCGTACGGAAACGCACCGAGTTCCACTCCGCCTCGTTTGAGATTTACAAAGTGCGGTCCGCACCACAGGCCCAGGTCCGCATCGTCGGTTTCACCGGGGCCGTTAACGCGGCAACCCATCACGGCGATCGTGATCGCATGCTTCTCGGCATAGCGGGTCATCTCTTTCACTTGCTGGGCCAGTTCAATGAAGGCTTCGTTCTCGACCCGCGAGCAACTAGGGCAGGCGATGATGTTGAGCGTTTGCAGGCCGTAATCGACAACGCTGCGGACCCGTCCCGCAGCAATGTCCGCCAAGATCTTGCGGCCCGCTTCGATCTCTTCCTTCTTGCGATTGTTCGGCACGGTGAGCGAGACGCGAATGGTGTCGCCGATCCCGCGGCCGATGAGTTGCTCAAAGGCCACGCGGGTCTTGATCACGCCATCCGGCGGCAGTCCCGCTTCGGTAACGCCCAGATGCAACGGCACATCGGGCCGGCGCTCGGCGAAGCGGCGATTCACATCGACCACCTTGCGTGGGTCACTGTCTTTCAATGAAACGCAATAGCGGGTGTATCCCAATCCATCCAGCAAATCGCAATGTTCCCAGGCGCTTTCCAGCATAGGCGTGATTGAATCGGCTGGATCGTATTTTTCCTTCTTGGCCGGATCGACGCTGCCGCAGTTCACGCCCACGCGCATCGCACAATCATTATCAATAGCGACCTGCGCCAGATAGCGAACCTTTTCCTGCCACGGCTTGGTTGGCTCATGATGATAAAGATGCCCCGGGTTGTAGCGGACCTTATCAACGTACGGCGCGACGAGTTCCGCCAGGCGGTAATTCTCTTGCAGATCGACCGAAAGGTTAGCCTTCGTCTGAGCGCGGATTTCGGCGAGCGCTTCCGCATCTTTCTTGCTATCGACGGCAATCCGCACCACATCGGCCCCCGCGGCCTGCAAATCGTTCACCAGCTCGACCGTGGCATCGATATTCTGGGTATGCGTTGCCGTCATGCTTTGCACGGCAATCGGCTGATCATGGCCGAGCGTGATCGACCCGATCTTCACCGCGCGCGTGGGATTCCGCTTAATTTGCACCACTGGCTCCGTTCGCTCTTCGTCATTCAACTCATCGCCCTTCATCTCGTCGGCAGGCTTCATTCTCAATTACCGCAGGAAGGATGGCAATGTCACTGAATAGGCGGGTC
Organism: Anatilimnocola sp.; assembly: GCA_043744755.1. GTDB lineage: Bacteria > Planctomycetota > Planctomycetia > Pirellulales > Pirellulaceae > Anatilimnocola. Next base: position 2,055 of record JAYTUF010000353.1, on the reverse strand, counting down.
GGGGCAGAGAATGAGCTGAGACGAAGGCTTGCCCTTGGCCGGGAGACGTTGTTCCGACGCACATCTGCGGTTGCATCGGGCTGCGGGCTTGCTATATTACGTGGTTTCGGCAAAACAGTCACTTTCCGCGGGCGAGCACACGCCTCCCCGGCGGCGGCTTGGGTTGAAGGATTTAGCGATGGCTTATACGTGCGAATATTGCGAAAAGAAGAAATCCAAGGGGAACTCGATCGAGACCCGCGGCAAGGCCAAGTACCTGGGCGGCGTCGGCACGAAAGTGACCGGCATCACTCGGCGAGAATTCAAGCCCAACCTGCAGCGCGTGCGGATCACGACGCCCGGCGGCACCAACCTGACCGTCCGCGTTTGCACCCGCTGCCTGAAGAAGGGTGTGGTTCGCAAGGCCGTGAAGCAAGCGCCCTTTAAGTTGCCGGTGTCGGCGACAAAGGCTGCCGCGTCCGCTAAACCGGCTACGGCCACGAAGTAACGTCGGCTCTTTGAACTGAGGCTGCTTGATGACGCTAAGCCGCGCCGATGTCGAAAAGGTCTCCTTGCTGGGCCGGTTACGTTTAAGCGATGCCGAGCTCGAGACGATGACCTCGCAGCTCGGCCGAATCGTGGGCTATGTCGAGCAACTCTCGGAGCTGCAGACCGATGACGTCCAGCCCATGGCCCACGCGTTTGATCTGCATAATGTCTTCGCCGACGATCTGCCCGGCGAGCATCTGCCGCGCGAAGCGGCGCTCGCCAATGCACCGAAACGCGATGCCGAATGTTATCGCGTGCCGGCGGTATTGGGCGAGTAATTAACCGCGGCCGATTGTGCGAATGTTTTCCCCGCATTGTCAGTTTGCGGCGATTCCGTCATTCTAGCGGATGTTCTGGGCTTCTCTTGTTTGTCCCGCAGGTTCCCATGTCATTGCTGCACTCGACCGCTGCCGAACTCATTCAGTCGCTTCAGTCGAAGAAGGTCTCGTCGGTTGAAGTAACCACCGCGTACCTCGACCAGATTGAAGCTCAGGATGGTAAGGTCCAGGCGTTTCTACATGTCGATCGCCCGGCAGCACTCGCGGCAGCGCAGGCCATTGATGACCGCCGCGCTGCCGGTAAAACCATTGGCAAACTCGCGGGGTTGCCAGTTGCCATCAAGGATGTGATCTGCACGCAGGGTGTGCGCACGACGTGCGCCAGCCGGATGCTGGAGAATTTCGTGCCGCCCTACGATGCCACGGTCGTAACACAACTGAAGCAGGCCGACGCGGTGCTGATCGGCAAGACGAACATGGATGAGTTCGCGATGGGTGGCTCAACCGAGAACAGCGCGTTTCATCCCACGCGCAACCCCTGGGACATCGCCCGCGTTCCCGGCGGCAGCAGTGGCGGAGCGGCTGCTTGTTTGGCAGCGTCCATGGCGCCGCTCTCCATCGGCACCGATACCGGCGGTTCGATCCGCCAGCCGGCCGCCTTCTGCGGTGTTTCCGGTTTGAAGCCAACCTATGGCCGCGTTAGCCGGTATGGTCTGGTCGCGTTTGCCAGCTCTCTCGATCAGATCGGGCCAATGGGACATACGGCCGAAGATTGTGCGATCCTGCTCGAAGTGCTCGCGGGGCACGATCCCAAAGATTCGACCAGCGCGGACCTTCCTGCCCCGATCTATAGCGAACAACTCAAGCAACCACTAACAGGCCTAAAGCTCGGCTTGGTGAAGGAACATTTTGGCACGGGTCTCAATAGCGAGATCGCCGCAGCGGTTCAGGCGGCGGTGAAGGTATACGAATCGTTAGGAGCATCAATCAAAGAAGTTTCGATGCCGCATAGCAAGTATGGCATTGCCACTTACTACATCATCGCGCCCAGCGAAGCCAGCAGCAATCTGGCCCGTTACGATGGCGTGCATTACGGCTTCCGCTGCGATGAGAAGAAAATGCTGGCGGAGCTGGCTGCTGAGAAGGCGAGTTTGGAAGCCAGCAATGATCGGGAAGGCCTTCGCAAGCTAGATAACTCGCTGATTCGGCTTTACCGCCAAACCCGCGCGGAAGGCTTTGGTGCCGAAGT
>JAYTUF010000352.1:0-2026 GCA_043744755.1 Anatilimnocola sp. | reverse complement strand
CGGCTGATTCGGCTGTGCCAGGAAACAGGGTTCGAGAAATTCGTCCTGCGGGCGAAGGAAGAAGTTCGCTAACCATGAAAGTCCGTAAACATGGCGGTGGTTTGTCGGACAAGATTCCCATCGACATGACCCCCATGATCGATATCGTCTTTCAGCTCATGGCCTTTTTCATCATGACGCTGAAAGTCGTTTCGCACGAAGGCGACTTCAGCATCAAAATGCCGATCGCCGCGCAAGGCGGGCCTCCGCCGATCGGCCTGCCGCCGATCCAGGTGCGGCTGGTGGCCGGCAGCGACGGCCGCCTGAGCAGTGTGCAAATGGGCGCCCGCGGCATGGGAACCGACTTCGACGCGCTTCGCGCCGCCGTGATGGAGATCGTCGGCCAGGGCGCCTCCTCGCTCAGGGAAGAGGCGGAGGTCGAGATCGACGCCGACTACAATTTGCGTTACGAGTATGTCATCAAGGCCATCACCTCGGTGACGGGCTATCGCGGCGGCGACGGCCATTTGGTGCCCCTGGTCGAAAAAATCAAGTTCGCCCCGCCCCGCCAGCCGGGCGGGTAGCCGCCTGTTGGAAAACCCCTAGTGCTTTGTCACAGCTTAATTATGGGGTAGCCGAATTCGTAAGAATTCGGTGCGTGTGAGAAATCATGGCGTTTTCAGAAGTCTCACGACTTCTGCTACCCTCATTTTTAGCTGTGACAAAGCACTAGTGCCTCATCCATTCTTAATCTTGGGGTACAACCGCTTCAGTTTCGTGCGTGCGTCGTCGATCTTAAATTGCCAGTCGACACCGCGTTGCTTGGCGTTGGTCTTGTCGGCCCAGATCGCGATCTCCGATTGCAGTGTGCGTAGTTCTCCAATGCGACGGTCGCTCAGGCATTGGCTGGTGAGGCAACTCAACTCGCATTCGGCGATGTTCAGCCAACTGCCGTGTTTCGGCGTGTGGCGGAAGTCGAGCCGCTTGATATACGCCCGCGCACGTTCAGGCGGGAAGGTCTCGTAGAAGGCCCCTTTGGTATGCGTGTTGAGGTTGTCGCTCACCAGGGTCACCTTCGGGCAATCGGCATAACGCGTCTCCAGCAACTGGGCGACTTCAATCGCCCAGTCGGTCTTGGTGCGCCGCGCGCGGGCGGTCGCTTGGCGAAAGCCCGAGAGCGGTTCGGCAAACATGAAGATGCTCGCGGTGCCGTTGCGTTCGTATTCGTAATCGACACGCTTGCCATGCTGCTTTGTCGCTGGGATCGGGATTTTGGTCTCCTTCAACAACTGCACCGGCTGTTCATCCATGCAAATCACCGGTTGTTGCGGATCGTACGCTTCCGCATAAGTTTCGAGCACTTCTTCCATGCAGGCGACGAACTCGGCGTCTTGCTCTGGCGGAATCACCCAGTACTCGATTTTACGCTTGGTCATGCCGTTTTTTTTAGCGTCTTGCGAACCGTCTCGGGACTGATCGAATCCACCACTTCCAACACCACCAATTCAGCGGCCAGCAGTTGCAACGACCAGCGCCCATATCCGGCTGGCGGTTTGCCCAATCGCATCGCGATTAGCTTCGCTTCGCCAACGCCGTCCAACTTGGGCGGCGTCGGCGGGGTGGCTCGCTGCTTGCGTTCCACTGCGCATTCAAAACCCTCCGTGACTAATCGCTTGCGGAGATTCTCAATGGTCTGAACTCGGCAGCTAAATGCCTCTGCGATCCTCGCGTCCGCCCAGCCAGGCCCCTCCGCGTCCGCCTTCAGCAGAATCTGCGCTCGCTTCACTTTCTCTGACGACCCCTTGAGCCGCTTGACGATTTCCTGACAAACACCACGCTCCTCATCCGACAGCCGGACGATATACTTCTTGTTCATGGGACACCTCCGTGTGACCGGAAATGTCCCGCAAATCTCGGAAATCACCAACCCCAATATTTAGCGTTGAGGGAGCACTAGCCGGCGATTGTAGGCCAGTCCGCGGGCAGCGCCGTCTTGCTGGTCAACGGCCAGCGGGGCACGCTGCGCGCAATCGTGGCAGCTTTGGCG
>JAYTUF010000351.1:0-28693 GCA_043744755.1 Anatilimnocola sp. | reverse complement strand
CCTGGCGACGGAAGCGGCAAGGGCTGCCGGAGGACGAAGCCTCGCTCGCTGGCCACGAACAGCGGCCCGATGAAATTGTGGAACACGACGAACGGTTGCAACGGCTCCGCACAGCGCTTGCGCAGTTGCGGGAGGAAGAGAAAGAAGTCTTTCTGCTCCGGCAGAATGGCGAACTGACCTATGAAGAAATTGCCGATGCCCTGGGCATCCCCTCGGGCACGGTGAAGACACGCATGCGGCTGGCGTTAACGCGGCTGCGGGAAGTGCTGGCCGAAGGATGAGGCCGGCGAGAGAAGCAGGCATTTGAGATTTGGACGCAACAGGAATTTGCAGCCGGCGGAAGAGCTCAGGACGAGCGATCCGTCGGCAGGAATGTTAGGCCCGATGAATACGAACTCCAAGAATTCAAACGCGCAAACCAACGATGAACTGCGTCAGCAGTTATGGGAACTGTCTTACGGTCTGCTTGAACCAGAGGCCGAAGCGGCGCTTTGCGCTCAGGTCAAATCCGATCCAGCCATTGCTCGGCTGTATTCCGAAGTTCGCTTGCAGGCAGATCTCGTGGGTGTGGCAGCACGGGTGGAAGATTCATCGTTGAGCATTTCCACGCGAACTGAAAAGTCCGTCACGAAAGCTGATAAGCATGCCCGGTTGCCAGCCTCGCGCCGTACGAAGCCGGCGCGTTCTTCTGTCAGCAGTGGTTGGAGCACGAATTGGCTGGCGATTGGCGGTACGACCGCGCTCTTATTGCTGCTGGGTTATGGTCTGATGCAACCGGAGATGATGACGCAGACGGTTGCCAAGAGCGAATACTATTTCACCCAAGTATCCGTCCCGGCGACGATGACCGAAGGCTTGTCGCAGAAGGTTGAAATTCAAACGAACGATGTCGATAACAAGGGCCTGTCAGCCGAACTCGCGGTGCGACTCGTCGATGCCGAGGGTCGCGAGACCTTCCGTAAGAACTTGAGCACCGCCCGCGATGGCCGGGCCGAAGTGCAACTTCCCGGCGACCTGTTGCGGCGAGGTGCTCGGCTGCAAGTGTTGCCCGCCGATGAGCGTGCCGAGCGGGAGCATTCCGGCTCCGTTGTTTCTGCCGAGTTGCAGATCGCGGCTGAGAAGGAACGAACCGTGATGCTGCTCGAAAAGCCCTTTGCCGAGCCGGGTGAGAAAGTTCGCTTCTCAATGTTCGGCGTGGGCGAGTATTCCAAGAAAATCAACCTACCTGCCACCGACGAATTGATGGTCGAAAACAAATCCGGCGTCGATGTCGTGCAGCCGATGTGGACCGCCGATGCGACGAATGGCGTGATCAGCGGCGAGTTCGAAATACCTCGTAATGCGGCCGTCGATGGTTTAGCTTTGCGGCGACGGGAAGTGGCCGGCTTTAAGCAAGAGCAAGCCGCTGGAGTCGAAAAGCTCGCTGCGGATCGAGCCGGCAAAACGGAGGCCAAAACGTCAGCCGACCTGCAAGCCGCTTCCCGAAAATCGCTGGTTCAAACCGAACGGCGGGCGCTGGAGCTGGATCGCGGCTCAACATTGCGGCAAGCCAATGGCGCCGCTGTGGCGCCGGGTTCGGATGGAATTGGTCGTGGTGCTAATGCTGCCGGCAAGGGCGGTCTGGCCAAGGCTGGTGAACTAAGCGGTGGACTCGATCAGAAACGGCAACCAGGCGAAGGCGGCCCCGCCGCGGCCTTCGGCGGCACCGCGCCTGGTGCCCCTGCGCTGCCAGCTGCTCCAGCGCCTGCCCCGCCTGAAGCCACCGCTTTTGCCGCCGATAAACAGGCTGCGAAGAAGCCGGGTAGCAACCGTTCGTTGAACGAGAATATTCCCCGAGTCGCACCTGCCGACGTGGCGGAGCGGCAACTGGCCGAAGCATTGCCGATGAGAAAGTCAACGGAACTCAACGTGCCCGCTGAACTGCGGGGCGAGGCCCTGGTGCTCGTCGCTCGTCACGGGGATGTGATTGTGGCTCGGCGCGAGATTGCGTCCTTCCAGGAATCCGAACAGACGCCGCTCGATCTGCCTCCGGAAGTCGAAGGACTGGTCGATGTGGAACTGTATCTCAAAGCCGATGCCAAGACGCCCGTCTATCGCCAGCAATTGCTGCACGCATCCGCTCGCGAATTACAGGTCGCTGTGGAAGGCTTGAAAAAGTCTTATGCTCCGGGCGAACAGGTCAAGTTGAAGTTGCACGTGCTGGACGAACAGGGTCATCCCGCCACAGCCGCAGTGGGCGTGCGCGTTTGGAATGAGGTGGCCGTCCGCGCGACCCGCGTGCCACTGTCACTCGCCGAGGCATTTTCCGCCGCCGAAGACCAGGTCGCTGGTGCTCCCGCCGCCAATGCTCTGGCTGCCGCGCTGCCGACCGATTACCGCGCACTGAAAGACGTAGCGAAGCGCGATGCCGCAAAGCAACAAGCCACGCCCCAGACTCTCGCCTCCAATGCCCCGGCAGAAGCGTTGCCTGCCGGCCCAATCGCGGGTGGACTCGCGCCGGCCAAGCCCAATGCCGAGTCGGCTGCAGCGACCGCGACGCCCGTCACTTCGCGACAATTGGATCGGAACGAAACAGGAGAATCGCTCGCGAGTGGCGATGGCGAACTTGCCGCGTTTGATTCAGATTCGGCTGACGTCGTCTTGACCGATAACCGCCTCTCGGTGCAGCGCGAGTATGACAACGCCGTGGCTGAGAACCAGGTGAATCGTCTGGACCAGGTCCGCGCGTTCGGGCGGATTCTGATGTGGTCGGCGGCCGGCCTGATGTTGCTCGTGGGATTGTTGCTCATCGCGCGGCAACCCCTGCGCAAGTCCGTCTGGATGCCCGCCGTGGGAATTGCGGCGGTCAGCCTGGCGCTCGGCATCGCCTGGTTCCTGCCGCCGCAACCGGCTGGCCGGCAACTAGCTCGTGCGTTTCCGATGGAAGCCATGGCTCCTGTTATCGATGCGCCCACGCCACCAGCCGAACCAAATACTTCAATCGCAGGCGCGTTGCCGCAAACTCCCGGTGAAGCCTTGAAGGAACTTAGTCCCCCGCAATTGAACGATCGCAACAGCACGAGCGGTCAAGGTAGTGGTGGAGGTGGCTTGGCGCTGCCAGAGGCCAAGGCGGTCGCTGGCGCGTTGCGGGAAAATCTCATTGAACAGCGCAAGAACCTGCAGGCGATTGAGGAGAAGTCGAAGAGTCGAGACACCGACAAGAAGGAAGGTCAGCTCGCTGAGCGGCCAAGCGGCGCTCCGCTGCCCGGATTGCTGCGGAATGATGTGGCGGACAAACCCCAAGCAACTGCCGCCGCCCGTGGCCTGGGGATTGGTGGAGGCAAACCGGCCGAGAAAAAATCCTTAGCCGAGCGTGCAAGACTGGCGCGCTCAGCCAGCGGTTATCTCGGCGGCGAAGCCCTGCCCGATTCGATCTTCTGGCGGCCTCTCTCGCCCATCGAGAGCGACGGCACGTTGACCATTGAGTTCACCATGCCCGCCGCCGAGTCCGAATATCGGCTGCTGATCGACGCCATCGGCAGTGGCCGCATCGGCGGCAAACAGCAACTGCTGATCTGCCGCGAACCGCGCGATGAGTGAGTGCCTTGCAGTTCCGGCCAGCTATCTGGTGGGCGAGAAGTGTTATCGCGCGGGGTTATCGCGGGCTGCATCAAGTTCGCTGAGAACATCGTGGTTTGCCCAAGGCAGCGCTGCGAGGACCTAGGCAATCCGTGTGGGCTGGTAGACCTGCACGGCGGAACCATCGGCTAAGAAGACGCTGCTCGGGGGCTGACGCAGGGCACTGGCCCACGGCTCGCCATAGAAGGCTGGAACATCGCCCAGCCAGGGCAGGGCTTCGGCCTGCCAGACGTTCCAGCGGGGGTGCTCGACTTCGTATTCCACCGTGCCGCCATCGCGCTGGCCGCAGTAACCCCAGTAGTGCTCGGCGATGAATTCTGCCAGCGACCCGTTCACGATTGGCTGCCGCTCACGGGTGGTCCGCACTCGCATCCCCTGCCAGCCGGAGGATGTTTTCCAGTCGTACGCGACTGTATGTTGCATTGAACCTGGTTCCGTCGCCATGATTGCTGCCAGATCAACTTCATTTCGCATGGGGAGCGCTTGATACGGCTCGTTGTAGCTCCAGCGGGCGACGTTCGCGATCCACCAGCGCGGCACCAGCTCGCGGACAAAGCAGACGCCGCGGCGAACTTCGTGCCCCACGGTCCGCTGGACATAGAACCGCAGATTCACTTCTTCAAAATGAATGTGCCAGGGAACCGGCAGCCCCAGTAAGCGAGTCTGGCGGAACAAGAATCCAACCACGCTGAGATAAGCGACGCCCCCAAAAAAGTCGAGCGTTGTTCCGCGCGGCACGAGCGGCGTGAGCAACCCGGGATCGATTGGAAAGTTGATCATCGCCAGCGCTTGCCAGCGGGCGCTGAGGAAGACCCGTTTGCGTGGCTTCACGGGAATGACCGTGACGGCGGGCGGTTGCTTGGTCGCTGGCTGCATGGTCGGTCCCTTGCTGTCTTAACCGTGGACGCAAGGGCGAGTTTAACTCGCGGAGAGAGAGGGGAAGAAGTGCCAATAGAAAAAGCCTGGCAACGGAATGTTGCCAGGCCAGGTGAGAGTCTATCAGCCGCTGGGCGCTAGCCCACGGTTCTGGTTGAGGAGAGTCACCGGCAAATTAGAAACTTGCCCCCACGGGCGTGGACTACTGCCCACGGAGGGCTTTGGCTCGGCGGACGAGGTCGAGGAATTCGGCGCGGTGCCCGCCGATGTCTTCGCCAGTCACTGCTCCAGCGATTTCGGAAACAGCGGAAAGATTCGCACTGCCCCGGTGTTCCGAATTTCGCAGCACGAGGCCGAACGCGACGACCGCCGACGAGAATTGGAACTCCGGTGACGCCGAGTTGAACTGGCCGCCGCGATCCTTGAGCGCGAACTCGATCAGCTTGCTCTCTTTGCCCTCCGGCTGTTTGTAACGCAGCTTGAGCGTCAGCAGTTCGCCATTCTTCGCGGCTTCGGTCAGTTCCTTGGCGGGCTTTTCGGCGGGAACCTGCTGATACTTGAGCGGCTCACCGCTCGGGGCCTTCACTTCCGGGGCACCGACCATGGCCACTTCATACAGCGCGGTCACACTGTGGCCCGCGCCGATTTCGCCGGCGTCCTTCTGGTCGTTGTTGAAATCCTGATGGGCCAGAATCCGGTTCTCATAACCGAGTAAGCGGAAGGCTTGAATCTGGGCGGGATTGAACTCAATCTGAATCTTCACATCCTTGGCAATCGTCACCAGGCTGCCGGACATCTCTTCGACGAGGACCTTGCGGGCTTCGCGAACGCTGTCGAGATAGGCATAGATGCCGTTGCCGTTGTCGGCCAGGCGTTCCATCTTGGCGTCTTTCAGGTTGCCCGTGCCCACGCCCAGGACCGTGAGGAACACGCCGGTCTCGGCCTTCTTGGTGATCAGTTCGACGAGCGCGGCATCGTCGGTGATGCCCACGTTCAAGTCGCCGTCGGTGGCCAAGATGACCTTGTTCGTGCCACCCTTGATGAACTGGGCCGCAGCCTGTTCATAGGCGAGCGTGATTCCCGCGCTGCCGTGCGTCGAGCCGCCGGAGGTCATCCCTTCGATGGCCGCGAGAATCGTTTCCTTTTTATCGCCGCGGGTCGGTCCAAGCCGCAGACCCGCGTTGCCGGCGTAGGTGACAATGGTCACCTTGTCGTTCTCGCCCAGTTCAGAAACCAGCAAAGTGAAGGCCTGCTTCAGCAGCGGCAGCTTGTTCTGATCGGTCATCGAACCCGACGTATCGATCAGCAGCACGATGTTGCTCGCCGGCCGTTCGGCCCGATGAATCTCTTTCCCTTGCAAACCCACCCGCAGCAACTTGTGGCCGGGCTGCCACGGGCAATCGGCCATTTCCATGTTGACGGAAAACGGATCGTTCCCCTTCGGCTGCGGATATTTGTACTTGAAGTAATTGACGAGTTCTTCCAACCGCACCGCATCCGGCGGCGGGAGTTGGCCGTTGTTCAGGAAGCGGCGGACGTTGGCGTAAGAGGCCGTATCAACATCGATCGAGAAGGTCGAGAGGGGCTCGACCTTCGGCGCGAGAAACGGGTTCTCAACGATCTTGGCGTATTGCTCGCCGTTCTGCACTTGCGGTGCGGCATAGCGGAAACGATGCGCTTCGTCGCCGCGAGCTTCCAAATTCTCGATTCCTTCCTGGAGCAATGCCAGCCGCCGCTCGGCCAAGGGTTGATCGCCTGCTGGAGTCTTGGCGGTACTCAAGCCATCCTCGAGCGTCTTTGTCCTCGTGACCCTGTTGTCAGTTTCGGACTTGGACTCGCGCCATTTCTCACGACTTTCGTACAAGCGACTACTCGGCGCTCTCTCGGCGGGGGCGTGGTATTGAATGTCATCCTGGGCGTAATAAGGAGCAGGTGCAGACTGTCCGCCCGGTTGCGGCTGACCATATCCCCCGCCCCCCGAACCTGCCGTCGCTGACGCCGGACGTCCTCCTTGTTCCGGAGCCGTTGGACCGGCGGCAATATCAGGACCACCCTTGCCATAACCCTTGTTGAGTTTCGGCCAGGCCGTGCTGCGATATTCCTGCGCGGGATTTTCTTCCACCCGGCCTTTCAGAGCATCGCCGTTGGACACGCTGTGGGTCGTGTCGGGAGGAAGCAGCGTATCGTGGTAGTTCTTAACGCCCGTTGTCAAAACCTTGTCGATGCCACCAACGGGAGCTGTCGAGGACGGTGGTGAATTGGCGTGCGGACGCGACGCAGTCCGAGTGGGGCCAAAATTATCTAGGATCGGTAATTCCACGCTGGGCGACGAATCGCTCAAACCAATCGTCAGCACATCTGGCCGCTGCCAGATGACCGCTGCCATCGCGAGCGCCGCGGTAGAAACGAGTGCGATGCCCGCCCTCTGGAAGAAGGTCCGCCGCCGCTGTGACGCAGCGACCGACAAGGCCGGTTCAACCGGGGGTTGATCGAGTCGCTTGAGAACCGCCGCCCGCAAATCGGGATCGGCCGGCGGGAGTGGCTCGCTGGCGATGGCGTCGCGCAATAGGTTGGTGAGAGGATCGGGAGAATGATCGTTGACGTTCTTTTTCATGTTAAAGCCCTTATATGGGAAGTAGTTAATTAAGTAGCCCGACGCGTTAGCGAGACGAAAGGTAGCCCGACGCGTAAGCAAGGAAGTGCTGCGAGGAGAGGTCAAAGCTCGTTTGAAGGGCCGACCCCTCACCCCAACCCTCTCCCCGGAGTACCGAGGAGAGGGAGTAAGAAAGTTGTCACCCCCTCACCCCCTCACCTTGTCACCCTGTCACCCTGTCACCACATCTCGCCAGGCACAAACCTGCGGATGTTCCCGCAACGTTTTGACCGCGCGGTGGACGAGGACGCGAACATTGCCTTCGGTGCGCTCCACGACCTGGGCAATTTCGCGATACGTCCAGCCTTGCGACCACAACTGCAGCGGTTCGCGATACAGCAAGGGCAGCCGGGCAACCAGCGACCGGAGCACGTCGCTCAGTTCACCCCGCTCTGCCAAAATCGCGGGATCGTTCGACTCGGAATCGTCGCAGCGGTCCAGCGCTAGCTCGGCACTCTCATCGAACGCTTGCAACCTCCCCGCCTGCCGCAGCCAATCAAGCGCCCGGTTGCGGCAAACGCGATACAGCCAAGCTGCCTCTCGCCCCCGCAATTCCTTCGGATCTTGATCGCAGAGCCGCAAAAAGGCGTGCTGCACCACATCCCGAGCGGCGTGCAAATCGCCGACGAAACGCTGCGCATAACGCACCAATTCCGACTCATGCCGTTCCAGAGCCGCTAACACCCAGGCTCGCCGCGCGTCTGCTTGCATTGCAATTTCCTGTCCGATTTGTAGCTGAATTCGCCAGAATTCAGTTCCCCGCGGCAGACTGAACTCTGGCGAATCCAGCTACGATTGAACCTCGCCAAGCTCCGCCAAAAGATTAACGCCCTCAGTGGCCGTCCGTTACACGCTTAAGCTACATTATGTGGGATCGATGTATTCCCGACTCCCGACTTCCGATCCCCCGACCCCAGGCACCCCATGACCATCGATCTCCGCAGCGACACCGTCACCAAGCCCACGGCCGCCATGCGGGCCTTCATCGCCGCGGCCGACGTGGGGGACGACGTGATTGATGTCGATCCCACCTGCGACCGCCTCGAACGGCTAACCGCCGACCTGCTGGGCAAGGAAGCGGCGCTGTTCATGCCCTCGGGAACTATGACGAATCAGGTGGGCGTGCGGATTCACTGCAAACCGGGCGATGAGTTCATTTGCGAAGCCGGTTGCCACATTTACAACTACGAGCAGGGGGCTTTCGCCCAGCTCAGCGGCGTCTGCTCGCGGACGGTGGAAGGGCCGGCGGGCGTGCTGCACGTCGATCAACTCCGCGGCCTCATTCGGCCGGGGAACGATCACCTCGTTCGCACGCGCCTGGTCTGTTTGGAAAACACTCACAACCGCGGCGCGGGGAAGATTCAGCCCTACGATCATGTCGAAGAGATCTGTACCTGGGCGCATGAAAGTGGTTTGCGCACGCACCTCGACGGCGCTCGCTTGTTCAATGCCGTCGCCGCGACGGGCATTTCCGCCGAACAATGGAGCCGGCATTTCGACACCGTGAGCGTCTGCTTCAGCAAGGGCCTGGGAGCGCCCGTTGGTTCAGCGCTGGCTGGTCCGAAGGAAATGATTCAAGAAGCCCGCCGCCATCGCAAGCTGTTCGGCGGCGCGATGCGGCAGGTCGGCATCATCGCGGCCGGCGCGCTGTATGCCCTCGAACATCATCGAGCGAGACTCGTCGAAGATCATGCCAATGCACAACTCCTGGCGGAAGCCATTCGTCAGGCGGAAGGGATTTCGCTCTCGCCCAAGGATGTCGATACCAACATCGTCATCTTCCGCGTCGAGCCGGCGCTCGGTTCCGCGGCCCAGTTCCAAGCAGAGTTGAAGCTGCAGGGCGTCCTCGCCCTCGCGATCGGCCCAGCCCAAGTCCGCCTGGTGACGCACCTTGATGTGACCGAAGCCCAATGCCGCGCCGCAGGCAAGATCATCAAAGCCGTCGCGGCCGAACTCGCCAAAGGCAACACCGCCGCCCGCGAACTCGAAGCCGCTTATTAGAAGGAAGCCCGGCGTGCCACTGGCAAGGGTGTCGCGCCAAGCAGCTTCACCTTGCGAAGCAGCGTCATCGCGACCCCTGCCAGTGCCGAGTTGCGACGCGCGTCAGCACTGGCAGGGGTCGCGATGAGGATATGTTGCCAAGGGGAGTTTTCTGGCGCGACACCCTAGCCAGTGCCACCCCGCGATTCGATTGATTGTAAGGAAAGAATCATGACGGAAACAAAAATCGGTTTCATCGGCGCAGGGCAAATGGCGACAGCCCTCGCGCAGGGTTTCGTCCGCGCTCAGATCGTGCCGGCTGCGAAACTATCCGCCTCGGATGCCATCCGCGCGGCCACTGACAAGCTGGCGAAGGAGCTCCCCGGTCTCAAGGTTGCCACGAATCAGCAAGTGGCCGCGACCAGCGATGTCATCATCCTCGCCGTCAAACCGCAAGTGATGCCGGCCGTCTATCAAGACCTGGCCGGCAAACTCGCGGGCAAATTAGTAATCTCCATTGCCGCGGGTATCTCACTCGAGAAGCTTTGCGCGGGATTGAAGTCCGACCGCGTCGTGCGCGTAATGCCGAACACGCCCTGTCTCGTGGGCAAAGGAGCGAGTGCTTATGCATTAGCAACTGGTGCAAGTCCTGACGACGGTGAGTTGGTGAAGAAACTCCTCTCCTCCGTCGGCATCGCGCACCAGGTTGATGAAAAACTGCTCGATGCCGTCACCGGCCTGTCTGGTTCCGGCCCCGCTTATGTCTATCTCATCATCGAAGCCCTCAGCGACGGCGGCGTGCGCGCCGGTCTGCCACGCGCTTTAGCAACATCCTTGGCTGCTCAAACTGTATTGGGCGCTGCCGAAATGGTCCTCACCCGCGGCGAACATCCCGCCACTCTCAAAGACGCCGTCACCAGCCCCGGCGGCACCACCATCGCCGGCCTGGCAGTGCTCGAAGACCGCGGCATTCGCGGGGCGCTGATTGCTGCGGTGGAAGCAGCGACGAAGCGGTCGGCGGAGTTGGGGAAATGATCGACCTTAACAGCGCTAGTCCGCCACAATGCAAATGACGCCTCGCGCCTTCAGGGGCGAACAATCGGCTTCGGTGAAGCCTAGACTCCTGGCATCGAAGTACTTCAGATTTGGCATTGAGGCCGCTTGAGCGAGGCTCTTCTTCGTAATTTTCGAGCTGGTGGCGTCGATCTGGTATAGGGAGGGAATACTAGCCAAGTTAGCGAATCCGGCATCATTCAAGGCAGAATGACTGGCATTCACGTAGCGTAAGTTTGGCCAAGCGTTGGGGTCAGCAAAGGCTGAGCCTGACACTGTTTTGGGAAACGTGATATTTTGAATACGAGAACTGCACTTTGAGTCTACCAGCGTCTTCAAACCCGCATCCGTAATTCTGGTGCGATACAATTTCAGCGTGCTAAGATGCGGCAGCGATTGAATGGTTCGTGACAAGTCCAGCAGCAGGGCGTCGTCAACTCCCGTTTTGAGCCCAATGGCTCTTACACCGTGGAAGACCGACTTTTGGTAGTTGTCTTGTTCGCCCCGCAGTCGAGCCAACCAAATCGGCCCAAGGTACTTGTAATCGACCTTATGCCCCTGCTTCTCCAGCACCGCACCGAGGGCCAATTCATATCGGGAAACGGCGAGGTAATGTCCAATGCTCCCCATTAACAGGCACGCAATTGTCAACACGACGAACAGGCTTGAAAGCGAAAACGCCAGCCCGCGGCGGGCGGGTGATTGACGAGACGAAAGCCAACGGGGACCAATGATCACCAGCCCCATCACGAGTGCAAAGACCAGCATATCGAGCGCCAGCGCCATGGGCTCAAATTGGTCCGGCCATCCATGCCAAAACAGAAACCGGTTTGACTGGTGGGCTGGTAAGCGCCTTAGAAATTCGACGGGCCAGCCATGCTCCCAGATTTCAGCAAAACCAAGACCGCCGTGCCAATAAACGCGTGTGCCACCAAAGCAGACTACGGTTAAAAAAACGCAGGTGCTAACCAGCATTGCCGGCCAGGCAATCTTGGCGAGAACTGAGCAGAAAGGGCGGAGGATTGACATGTGGTTGGATTCTTCTTCAATGCTCGCGAAACGCAAGCGATCAAATCTCCCCCTCTCCTAGTCTCCCCACTCTCCCTCTCCTCCTCACCGCATCCGCTTCGCCAGCGTGACTTCCAGCGTCACTTCTTTTCCATCGCGTTTCACGATCACCTTGATCGTTTCGCCGATTTTGTATTTGAAGAGTGACGATTGCAGATCTTCGATGCCGGTGATCTTGCTGTCACCCAGCTTAATGATGATGTCGCCACCCTTCATGCCGGCCTTGTCGGCGGGGCTGCCAGGCGAGACGCCGGTGATGGCCAGGCCCTCTTCGTTGGCGGCGAAATCGGGGATGCTCCCCAGGTAAGGCCGGTCGCTGTCGCCACCAATGCCGATGACTTCCACCTTTTTGATTTCGGCATAAGCGGGGCGCGAGTCGCTGGCATCGGTCGCATGGACGATGTTGACGAGCAGAGCGGCGATGCGTTGCATTCCCTCGATATTCAATTTCGGCGAATCATCGCTGGGGCGGTGATAGTCGCTGTGCGTGCCGGTGAAGAGGTGCAGCACGGGAATCTTCTTAGCATAGAACGACGAGTGATCGCTGGGGCCAAAACCGCCGGCGTGCTTGGTGAGCTTGAAGCCGAACTCCTTGGCCTGGGCTTCGACGAGGGGATCGAATTCCTTGGCCGTGCCGGTGCCGTAGACGATCAGCTTGTCGTCGCTAAGCCGGCCGACCATATCCAGGTTGAACATGGCGATGGTCTTATCGAGCGGGAAGCGTGGCTGCTTGGTGTAATGCGCGCTGCCGAGCAGGCCCCGCTCTTCGCCGGTGAAGGCCATGAACACAATCCGCCGCTGCGGCTTTTTGCCGGACGTGGCCAGTTGATGAGCCACCTCCATGAGCGTCGCCGTGCCCGAGGCGTTGTCGTCGGCCCCGTTGTGAATCTCCTTGGTCCAGGGTGCGAGCGAACCGTTCCCGCCCATGCCGAGATGGTCGTAGTGCGCCCCGATCACAATCGTCTCGTCCGCGTGCGGGCCTTCGCCTTCGAGCACTGCAATGACGTTCTTCACTTCGGCTTTGACTTGCTTGACGTTCGACTCGCCAACCGCCTTCCAGCCGGTGAGCGCGGCGCTCTGCGGTTTCAAATCCGCATCAATGCCGGTTTCAATCTCAGCCAGGCTCTTGCCCAATGCCTGCTTCACGACGCCTTCGATCACGCTCCGCTTCGCAAACAGCACCGGCATCTTCCGCTGCTGGCTTTCGTCCCCCGCGCCGTTGAAGGGGAGCACGCGATCGCCGCCGACCTCCAGTTCCTTGTTCAGCTCTGCAATCCGCTCTTCGAGTTTTTTCGCAGCGGCTTCGTGCGCCTTCTTCTGATCGTCGGTCGGTTCCTTGATGTCCGCAAACTTCTTCCGTTCCTCGGCCAACTTGGCTTCGGCTTCGTCTTTGATCTTTTGCGATTGCTCTGACGATGTTTTCAATTCCAAGCCATCGTTCACAAAGATCACCGCCGCCGCGCCGTGCTCCGAAGCATTGGAAATCTTCTGCATGAAGATCGCATGTCGGCTGGGCTTGTCGCCGTCGAACTTGCTCTTCGGGTCTTGCTGTTGCGGTTCTTTGCGGATGACGATCACGACCTTCCCCTCGACCTTTGTCTCCTCGTAGTCATCGTAGGGAATACCCTTGGCGGTGATGCCGTAGCCGACAAACACCAGGTCGCTGCTGAACTTGCCGGTACCGCCGGCGGCCAGTGGATTAAAGTCTTCGCCCAGCTTGAGCGTGATCTTCTGCGGCTGGGTGCCGTCTTTCGCGGGCGGACCTTCGAGCACAAGCACGTTCTGATCTTTCGGCCCCAGTTCGGTGCTGACGGTCAGTTCAAACTTTTGAAACGGCGTGCCATCGAAAAGCTCGGTCTTGAGGCCCAGCTTCTTGAACTCGCCCGCCAGATAGTCGGCTGCTTTGTCCAAGCCTTCGGTGCCGACGCCGCGTCCGCCCATGTCGTCGGCAGAGAGAATGCCGACAACTTCCTTCAAGCGCGCCTGGGACTCAGCGACGTTCTTTTCAACCGCCGGGACAACACTTGGGCAGAGGGAAGCGACGATGAATGCGACGGAGGAGACGCGAAACGCAAGCGTTGTAAACATGAGTTGTGGACCAGTTCGATGTTGGTGAAACGAGTACGGTCGTCATTCTAAGGGACGATCCGGAATGGGGCTACGTACGCAAAATGATAGAGAAACACCGCCGCGGCAATCGAGACATTCAACGAATCAATTCCTGCTCGCATCGGCAGCGTGATCTGCTGCGGACAAAGCCCCAGCCAGCGTTCGTCCAGGCCATGCCCTTCGCTGCCGAGTACAAGCGCCAACCGCCGCGGCCGGGCAACTTGATCCAGCGGTGTTGCGTTCTCATCGAGCACGGTGGCCAGCACTTCAAAACCGTGCTGCTCCTGCAAGGCAACGACATCGCCGATGAGATCGGGCGCTTCACGCACCGGAATGAACAGCAGGCTCCCCATCGAAACCCGCAACACGCGGCGCGAAAACGGATCGGCACATTCGCTGCCCAGCAGAATTGCCGTCGCGCCCATTGCGGCAGCGGTGCGCACGATGCTGCCGAGATTCGTGGGATCTTGCACCGCGGGACAAACCAGCACGAGCGCCGGTGCATCCTGCTTGGGAAGAATCGATTCGAGCGCGGGCGTTGATTGCCTTCGTCCGCAGGCGAGCACGCCGCGATGAAACCGAAAGCCGATAAGCTCCGTCATCAGAGGCCGCTCGGCAATGTAAATCGGTGTCTCGGCGGGCAAGCGCGGCTCGAACCGATCCGCCCAGGCTGCTTCTACCAGGAGCGAATCAGTCACGAATGAACTGTCGATCAGCCGCTCGACAACCTTGTCGCCTTCCGCCACAAACAACGGATTCGCCCGCGTCTGATTTGTTTGATTGAGCTGCGCATACGCAGCGACGCGAGGATCGGCGGGGGACGTTATATTGATGCGTGGCATCGGGCCATCTTAAGAGCCAGTGCAGCGCAAATCTATCGAGCAGCATCATGCCCAATCGCCTCGCCGCGGAATCCAGTCCCTACTTGCTACAGCATCAGAACAATCCCGTGGACTGGTATCCGTGGGGCGCGGAGGCGCTCGCGCGGTCGAAAGCCGAAGAGAAGCCCATCTTTTTATCGATTGGTTACTCGGCCTGTCACTGGTGCCATGTGATGGAGCATGAGAGTTTTGAGAATGCCGACATTGCCGCCGAGATGAATCGGCTGTTCGTCTGCGTGAAGGTGGACCGCGAGGAACGGCCCGATCTTGACCAGATTTATATGAACGCAGTGCAACTGCTCACCGGGCGGGGCGGCTGGCCGATGTCGGTGTTTCTCACGCCCGATCTTTCTCCCTTCTATGGCGGCACTTATTGGCCCCCGACGGCGCGGATGGGAATGCCCGGCTTTGTCGATGTGCTGCGGGCGGTAGCCGATGCCTGGCAGAACCGGCGGGAACAGGCAGTACAGCAGGCGGCGGAACTCACGGCGCATCTGCGGCAGATCGGCAGCGATGAGTCGGCGGGCGATCCGCTGGAACTTGGTTTGATCGAACATGCGTGCGAACAACTGCAGCGGGCTTTTGACGCGCAGTTCGGCGGCTTCGGCCGGGCGCCGAAGTTTCCGCACTCGATTGATTTGCAAGTGTTGTTGCGGGCTTGGAGCCGCAACCGTCAGCCGGCGCTGCTCAACATGGTCACATACACGCTCGATCAAATGGCCCGCGGCGGCATTTACGATCATCTGGCCGGCGGCTTCGCGCGGTACAGCGTCGATGAGCGCTGGCTGGTGCCGCATTTCGAGAAGATGCTCTACGACAATGCGCTGCTAACCAGTGCTTATCTGGAAGCCTTCACCGCGACTGCCAATCCGCAGTTCGCCCGCGTCGCTCGCGAGACCTGCGATTACATTCTCGGCTGGATGACCGACCCCGCCGGCGGCTTTCACAGCACCGAAGATGCCGATAGCGAAGGGGTCGAGGGAAAATTCTATGTCTGGCGACCGGAGGAGATTCAAGCGATTCTCGGCGCTGAACGCGCGAGAATATTTTGTCTCGCTTATGACGTCAGGCCGCAGGGCAACTTCGAGCATGGACTTAGCATCCTCAATCTGCCGAAGCCGCTGGCGAAAGTCGCCGAAGATATCGGGAAGGATCTGGTTGAACTGGAAAAGGAACTCGAAGCCTGCCGGCAAGAGTTGTTGCAGGTGCGCGAGCAGCGGATTCGTCCCGGCAAGGACGACAAGATTCTCGTCAGTTGGAACGCTCTGATGATCGATGCACTGGCGAAGGCGGCCGGCGTGCTGAACGAGCCGCGGTATCTGCAAGCAGCGGAGAAAGCATCCGTCTTTCTGCACGAACAGTTGCGCGACAACGCGGGCAAACTGCTGCACACCTGGCGACATGGCAAAGCGAAACTGGCCGCCTATCTCGATGATTACGCTTACCTGGCCAATGCCTGGGTCACGCTCTACGAAGCCAACTTCGATGCGGTTTGGCTTAAGCGCGCCTGCGAGTTAGCGGATACGATGTTGAAGCACTTCGCCGACGACGCGGGCGGGTTCTTCTTCACCGCCGACAATCACGAGCAACTCATCGTCCGCAACAAAGACCTGCACGACAGCAGCGTCCCCAGCGGCAACGCGCTGGCCGCCACCGCCCTCGTCCGCCTCGGCAAGCTCACCGGCAAACAGGACTATCTCCAAGCCGCCGAGCGAGCCCTGCAATCCGCCGTGAGCGTGATGCAACGCTCGCCGACCGCTGCGGGACAACTGCTCCTCGCGCTCGATTTATTCCTGGGCCCGACGTCCGAAATCGTCGTCGTCGGCAATCCTGCATCGGAGCCATTGAAATCCCTACTGCGCGATTTCCGCCAGCGCTTCATCCCCCGGCACGTTCTCGCCGTTCATACACCGGGGAAACCGATCAGTCCCGAATTACAACCGCTCCTCGCAGGGAAGACTGAGGTCGCTGATGATCAGCCGCGAGTCTTCATCTGCCAGGAATTCGCCTGTCAGGCACCGGCCGTGGGCGAAGGGGCGATTCGGCGGTTGTGGGAGAAGTTGAGTCAATGATAGGCGAGCGAACGCCGTCAACTCCGCCCGGTGGCAGTGCAGGGCTTCCAACTTTAGGTCGCCATACTGAACGACCTGAAGCCACTTGTCGCTGTTCGGCATCCGCGGCGATGGCGGCGATATTCCCATCGAAACGATCCGAGATTTCGCGCCTAGCGCGGTGTATTTCTTCAATTGGAGATTCAGTGGTCAATTTCTGGATCATCGCCTAGCAACTCCTCGGGGGTGCAAATGATCGGAATGGGGACATTCAAGTCCCCCAACACTTCATGAATTCGCGGCAGAATCTTGGCATTGGCAATATGCCTGCAATTCCACGTCAACAGGTATTTTATCCGATGATGAGCCACCGCCGCGATATGCAACGCATCGACTTGAGCTTTGGGCGGCAGGATTGCACGCGACATGATCTCACCGGCAATTTGAATGATCTCCGGTGCGTTGGGAAGCACGGGGATATCAGCGATCAACAACAATCGGTTCGCCGCGAGACTCGGGTCGCCCAGGGACACTTCGTCAATCACATACTGTGACACCACAAGTTCATAGTTTGTTCGCTCGTTGTTCCACCATTGGTGCGTGAGCAACTGGTGAGCCGCCATAACAACCTGCGAGCTGGGTCGCTGGCGCAAATAGCTGATGACCGAAGTCTCGAGGTAAACCGTGTCCATCACAGCAGTCTATCAGGACAAACGTCGAGACGAACGTCACCGGGGCGAAGCGGCGATACGGCGGTTGTGGGTGAAGCTATAGATTGTCGTCTTTCGCTCGGCGAAAGAATGCCCTTTCGCGGATCGAAAGGGGACATGTAGGCAATGACTGGGGTCGGGAAGATCGTTCGCCGCGAGAATGAATCCCGACCCCACCTTCCGTGATGGGTGAATCGTGTCACTGCTTTGCGTGCCACTGGCTTGGCCAGTGCCCAGGCATTACGTTCCGGTTGGGTTGGCGCGGCCCAGGTCCTTCGTGTCGCCGGGGTGGAGTTGGCTGGCTTTGCGGTTCTCGCGCTGGATGGCTTCGTAAACTTCCTGGCGGTGGACGGGAATGTCCGAGGGGGCTTCGATGCCCAGGCGAACTTTGTCCCCGCGAATATCGACAATCGTGATCACGATGTTGTCGCCGATCATAATGCTTTCGTCACGGTGCCTCGACAAGACCAACATGGGTGGCTCCTTCCTGGTCACGATGCCGAATGGGCATACGTGAATGATGAATCTTCGGAATGAATGGAATGTACGGTGGGCGGCTGCTGGTTGTCCGGCCTGTGGTGCTGACTCACAGGCGGCGAACAAAGTCGGGGGGTCGCTGCAAAGTCCGGCGGGCTGAGCGACCAAGTTCACTTGCCTGGTGACCGGCCAGGCAAGCATCGGCGATTGCACTGCTATCACAATCGTCTGACAAGACAACTATCGTCCGCAACTCTTGCCTAGAATTACATTCCACCGCAGGCTGCATACTTTAACACCGCTGCCGTTTGTGCGGGCATGTTGATGATGGATCCATTCAGTCTGAACGCTTACAACGATCCCAGTGAGACAACCGGAAAACCGTGCGGCTGCAAGTTGGCGATGAGTCGCTCATCACAGGTAATGAGATCGCAACCGAGTTGCTCGGCGAGCGCGACGTAGACACAATCATAGACGCCAATGCGGTACTGCGAAGAGATTTCTAGCGCCCGATCCAAGATTGGCAAGGATGCGTGAAACGCTGGCGGGGCAGAGAGGATATAAGTCAAAAACCCCTTCGATTGCCCAAGGAGAATTCGCCCTTGACGCTCTGCCCTCGTCAAAGAATGGGCGATCTCGACGGCGAAGATATCCGGAGCGAAGAACTCGTCGCGCCCGTCCCACAACCTTTGCTGCAGCGCGATCGCTTGGGCGGCATCGGCCTCAGGGAGCACCCACCGAAGGGCAATCGCGGCATCTAAAACGTACCGCATTCGTCACGCGTTTCGCGAATGAGTTGGTCAGCGATTTT
This sequence comes from Anatilimnocola sp., assembly GCA_043744755.1. GTDB lineage: Bacteria > Planctomycetota > Planctomycetia > Pirellulales > Pirellulaceae > Anatilimnocola. The sequence goes on along the minus strand of JAYTUF010000351.1, from coordinate 10,406 downwards.
CAAGGGACCATGCTTGGCAAGTTCTTGGCGTTGCAACTCGCCTTGTTCGCGAACCCGCTTCACGATCTCGGGGTCGATGGGTCGGCGCTCGGCCAGGCATTGGCAGATGATGGCAAGGTCGGATTGGACTTTATTAGAAACAGTACTCATCCTCTCATTATTCCTAATTCGGCGACAAAGTCAAAAGATCGTGCGAAGGGGCGCGACGGCCTGTGGCGATCGCTCCGGATGAATGATTGATCACCGGATGAGCCCCGGCAGTACATCAAGATCAAGATCAGCGAGTTGCCCCGCGGCGAACATCTCCCACGCAATCGCGCCCATCACGGCGTTGTCGGTGCAGAGTGCCGGCGGGGCGATGTGCAGTTCGATGTGACGGCGGGATGTTTCCGTTTGCAGCCGTTCCCGTAGCAAACGGTTGGCAGCGACGCCGCCGCCGACGCACAATCGCTGCAAACCCGTTTGCTGGTGCGCGAGCAGGGTCTTCTCCAGCAGGCTGTCGATGACCGCCGCTTGAAAACTGGCGGCGATGTCGGCCACTTGCTGCGGCGTGAGCGGCGGAGGTCCGACGATGGGCTGGCCTGGGCCCCAAATTTCATACCGAACCGCGGTCTTCAGGCCGCTGAAGCTGAAGTTCAGACGATCCTTCTGTCCCGCCAGGCCGCGCGGGAAGCGATAGGCTTGGGGATTGCCCTGCTCGGCCGCTTTCGAGATCGCGGGACCGCCTGGATAAGAAAGGCCGAGCAGCGCGGCGACTTTATCGAAGGCTTCGCCGGCGGCATCGTCGATGGTCCCGCCCAGCGGTTCGAACTTCGTCGGCGAGTGGCAGTGATATAAACTAGTATGGCCGCCGCTGACGATCAGTCCCAAGGTGGGAAAGATATTCTTCCCCGCGGCGAGGCGGCAGGCGTAGATGTGGGCATGGAGATGGTTGATGGCCACCAGCGGCTTTTCGAGCGCCATTGCTAAGGCTTTGGCAGCCGAGACGCCGACGAGTAATGATCCAGCCAGGCCGGGAGTATGAGCAACCGCGATCAGATCGAGTTGTGCGGGTTGTAAAGCCGCGCGGCGAATGGCTTCATCGATGACGGGCAGAATCCGCTCGACGTGAGCACGGGCAGCCAACTCCGGAACCACACCCGCATAACGGCGATGTAGTTCTTCCTGCGAAGCGACGACCGAGGAGAGAACCCGCAGATCGTCGGTGATGATGGCAGCGGCGGTCTCGTCGCAGGTGGTTTCAATCGCCAGCAGATGCCTGGCCGGCGAGCCGGGCAACGTCATTTGGCCGCTGCCTGCTTGTCGGCGGCGACTTTATCGGCAGCGATTTTGGCAGCCTTGTCGCTCAGATACTCCTTGGCCTTTTGCAGCGGCAGATCGACATACGGTTCGCTGGGACTCTCCTCAACCATCGGCGGCCTGGGCTTGTTCACGCGGATCACATCGCGCTGGCGGCGATCTTCGAGCCAACGCGTGTCGTCTTCCTTGGAGGTCTTCACGTCCAACCCTTCGTTGGGCTTCACGCCCCATTCGTCGCCATCCTTGGCCCCTTCCTGGCGATGGATGTTCTTGCCGCTCGGTCGCAAATAGCCGGCTGTCGTCAGCTTGAGAGCGCTCTTGCCCTGTTCCAGTTCCACAATGTTTTGCACGCTCCCTTTGCCCCAGCTTCGTTCACCGATCACAACCGCGCGGTTGTGATCTTGCAAGCAGGCGGCGACGATCTCGCTGGCACTCGCGCTGTAGTGATTCACCAGCACGACCATGGGCATGTCGTGAAAAGTCCCTTCCTTCTTGGCGTTCCAGATCCGCTCTGGCGCATTGCGGCCGGCGGTGCTGACGATTTTTCCGTCTTCAACGAATAGATCGCAGACTTCAATGCCGGTGCTGAGCAGGCCGCCCGGATTGAACCGCAGGTCGAGAATCAGCCCCTTCATTTCGGCCGTGGTCAATTGACCGAGCACGGTGCGGAGTTCATCCGCGGTATGGCGGCCGAAGTTGGTGATGCGGATGTAAGCAATCTTCTTGTCGGCATCGAGCCAATGATCCCAAGTAAAATCTTCCTGGCGATGATCGCCCAGGACGGAATCGACGCGGATCAGCTCCCGCTTCACTTCCAGCTCGGCCACTTTGTTGTCGGCGAAATGCTGGACCTTGATCTTCACGGCCGTGCCGATTTTTCCCTTCATGCGTTTGACCGCTTCGTCGAGCGTGATCCCTTTCGTTAGTTGCCCTTCGATTTCGAGAATCAGGTCTCCGCCGCGGATGCCCGCGTTGTAGGCGGGCGTGCGAAAGATGGGGCTGATGACCATCAGGTCGCCCGTCTCCACCGAGACCGTAATGCCAATGCCGCCGAATTCGTTTTCGACGCTGCTGCGAAACTTTTCAAGGTCGCTGGGCGGAATGTACTGCGAATAGGGGTCAAGCTTGGAGAGCATCCCCTTGATCGCCGCTTCGAGCAGTTCGCGGCGGTCGATTTCCTTCACATAGTTCCGCTCGACCTGATCGAGCGAATCGGTGAACAGGCGGAGCAACTCGTAGTCGATGGTGTCTTTGTCGGCGGGCTTGTCCTTCTTCTCCACTGGTTTGGCGGCAGTGTCTGCCTTGGCCGGCGATTCCTGAGATTGAAGTTGCGGCGTGATAAGACCGCTGCCGAAGAGAACCAAAATCGCGAACGCAGCACGGCAGGAAGCAACAGGCAGCGACATTTGCGTACGATCCTTTTCAGCATTCCCGCAGACCGGGATTCAGTTCGATCCGACTCACTTCGATCCTTCGCCTAATTCAGTATAGGAACTCGCGGGCGGCGAAACAATTGTTCGATTCCGCTGTTACTCCGTCGTTACGGCAATCGTTCTCGCCACTTCGCGGGATCACGAGACGCGTGAAAAACGGAATGAATGGTCACTTTGTCGTCCACCAACTCATAGATGATCGAGTAAGGGAAACGGCGCATCGGGGCTCGACGATAATCTTCAAACACCTTCGCAAAGCTCGCTGGATTGCGCAGAATCAGGAGAATGCCGGCTTCGAGGCAGCCAAGAAACTCTTCGCCCAGGCCGTATCGACGTTTCTCATACCAATCGTAGGCTTCTTGAGCATCTTGTTCCGCTTCCACGGTGACAATCAACTCAACGGCCATACCTGCTCCGAATCCGTGATTTCACCTGTTCCCACGATGATGCGGAACCTGGGTTCTGTTGGAGATTTGCCTTTCTTCTAGCGAGTTCTTCCTTTTGCCAGTCGTGCATCGGGATCTCCGCGGGCGATCCGGCGATGTCATCCCACAAATCCTCCACTAATTGGAGTTTTTCCGCTGTCGACAAATCAAAAATGGATTCGGGGCTCATCGATGTTTTCCGTGAATATGTTCTTCTCACCAGACTTAGTTCGAACCTCAAGTATAGGTGCGGAGTCGAGCGGGAACAATTGTTCGGTGCATGCGTTGCGACCAGGTGACAAAATAGGTGGTCACAAATTGTGACCACTTGAGCAATCTCAGCCCTTACTCCCCACCACTTCCCATCCCTTCCGATACGTCCGGCTCAAATATTGATTCGCTTCCGGTTTGTTCGTGAACTGCAACTTCTCCGCGTTCCACTCCAACGTTTCGCCCTTGAAACGAGATGCGACTCCGCCCAGTAAGACAGACTCAGTGAGCAGACCGGAGTAGCTGAATGGGGCCGAGGTCTCACCTTTGCCGCGGACTGCTTCCACGAACTGCTGCCAGTGATTGGCGGGGGCGAGCTGGGGGCGGGCGAAGTCAAACTCCTTCTCTTCGCCCGGTTGCAGCAGAATTGGGTTGGCAACGTGCGGCAAGACCATCAGCCCCTTGGTGCCGATGAAGATGGAGCCTTGGCCGGGGAGTTGGCGAGCGCCGATCAGCTTGCCCACTTCTTCCGGCGGGCGGGCGTCGCCGTCGTACCAGGTGACGGTCACGGTTTTGCCATCGGTGAACTTGGTGCCGGGGAAGGTGTAATGCACTTTCGCATCGTTGGCCCAGTTGGTGGCCGTGGGAACCGGACCATCCGACCGCACCGCGAGCGGCGCGGTGAGAGCCAAAGCGGCGAACACCGGATCGTAAATGTGGCAGCCCATGTCGCCGAACGTGCCGGTGCCAAAGTCGAGCCGCTTCCGCCAGTTGCCGGGATGATAGTAGCCGCCGCCGATGAAGGGGCGTTCACTGGCCACACCCAGCCAATGGTCCCAGTTCAAAGAAGCCGGCGGTGTATCCATGTTCGTGGGCAGCGGCGATGAATCGCCCCATTTCTTATTGCTCCAAGTATGCACTTCTTTCACGAGGCCAATCGCGCCCGCCTGCACCAGATGCACGGCCATGCGATATTCATTACTGGAATGGACCTGAATGCCCATTTGCGTGACGAGCTTCTTGGCCTTGGCCGTCTCCGCCAGTTGGCGACATTCACTCACGTTGTGGGCCAGCGGCTTTTGGCCATACACATTCAAGCCGTAGTGCATCGCCGACAGGCCCATTGGCGCGTGCATGTGATCGGGCGTGGAGACATTCACGCTATCGAGATTCTTGTGCTCCTTCTCCAGCATCTCCCGCCAATCTTGATAGACGCGGCAATCGGGCGATTGTTTCGCGACCGCGCCGGCCCGCTCGATATCAACCTCAGCCACACAAACCAGTTTGACGTTCGGCGCCTTGGCAATCGCATTCAAATCAGCGCCCGCCATGCCGGAAGCGCCGAAGCTGGCGTGACGAACCGTCTCGCTCGGCGGCGCGGAACGGAGCGAGCGGATGAAAAAAGGAGCGGTCAGCGTGGCCGCGGCGGCACCCTTCAAGAATGAACGACGGGAAGCGGTGTGAGGCATGACTGGGCTCCAGGGAGAATTGTGAAGACGATCATTGGCATACGATAGCAGCTTTGGAACGCGGGCGGCATAATCTTTGCAATAAGTCGCCGCTTGCAATCAGTCGTCGCGATTCCCTGACGTCGCTTTCCCTGTATTTAGTTCTCGAGCGAGCTTTCACCATGTCCAACGATCCCTATGCTTCTCAACGCCCGCGCCAGCGGATGCCGCTGGCCATGCGGTTCGTTCCCATCCTGCTCGGTTTGCTGGCAATTGGTTGGATTGCGATCAAGGGTTGTCAACAAGGACCCTTCGGCCGGCAGCAGATTGTGGGTGCCAATGCGCAGCAGGAACAAGCACTGGGCTTGCAGGCTTTTCAGGAGACGCTCAGTGGGGCGCGGGTGGTCCGCAGTGGCATGGAAGCTGCCGAGGTGAAGTCGGTCGCCAAGCGCCTGATCGCGGCCACGCAGAACCCCGCCTTTCTGGCGGCGGTCGGGCTCAAGGATCAGCCGATGGACTGGGCGGTGGAAGTGGTTGATAGCAAAGAGATTAACGCCTTCTGCCTGCCCGGCGGCAAGATGGTGGTCTATACTGGCATCTTGCCCGTCGCGGAGACCGAAGCCGGCCTAGCTACCGTACTCGGGCACGAGATCGCGCATGCGCTCGCGCACCATGGCGCCGAGCGGATGGCTCAGAATCAGATGGCTCAGATTGGGTTGAACTCAGCCAACGGTTCGCTGGGCGATATGGACCCGGCTCAGCGGCAGGGAATTTTGCAAGCGCTCAACGCGGGGGCCAAGTACGGCATTCTGAACTACAGCCGCAAACATGAATCGGAAGCGGATCACATCGGCCTGTTGCTGATGGCCGCCGCCGGCTTCGATCCGCAAGAGTCCATTCACTTTTGGGAGCGGATGGCTCAAGCGACAGCCGGAGCGCAGCGGCCGCCGGAATTTGCTTCGACCCATCCCAGCCACGAGACCCGTATCAGCGGCCTGGGCGAATGGATGCCCGAGGCGATGAAGCTGTATCAAACCGCCAGGAAGCAATAGCTTCTACTTCGGCCGCACCATTCGCCCGGCGATTTTGGCCGTGAGCCGCCGCGGCAGCAGGCTCGCGAGACAGGTCAGCAGCTTGTTCCGCCAGCCATCGACAACCACGCACTGCTGACGATCCAAAGCCGAAAGCGCAGTGGCGACCACCTGCGCCGGCGTCCGTTGCTTGCCGCGTGATACTTTCGTGGACTTCGCGCGCACGAACAACTGCGTCGAAGTCGGACCTGGGCACAGCGTCACCACGCGCACTCCCCGGCCGCCAACTTCCTCGGCCAAAGCCAGCGAGAACGACAGCACAAATGCTTTCGACGCCGCATAGACGGCCATGAAAGGGATCGGCTGAAACGCCACGATCGAAGCCACATTGATGATGCCGCCTTGCTGCCGCGCGAGCATCTCCGGCAAGAATGCGTGACAAAGATCGACCACGGCGGCGACATTCACCAGGACTTCGCCCTGATCTTCTGCTGGATCAAGGGTCTCGAATCGTCCATAGGTCATAAACCCGGCGTTGTTCACAAGTAGATCGACTGTGAGGCCACGCTCGATAGCGGTCTGCTTGATCGACCCGATGGAACCCGCCTGACTCAAGTCCGCCGCAATCACCTCCACCCGCACACCATGCTCTTGTCGCAGCCGCTGAGCCAATGTATCGAGCACGTCCAGCGAACGCGATACAAGCACCAGCGTCATCCCCCGCCGCGCGAGTTCACACGCAAACGCTTCGCCAATGCCCGCCGATGCCCCCGTGATGAGCGCGGACTTTCCCTGATAGATGAACGGTTCCCTGAACATGTCGCCCACTGTAATGAATTTTCTTTCGCGAGTGTTGGAGTTCCGGCTTGAGCCGGTCCCCCGCTGGAACTCCGGCTTCAGCCGGTATGCTAAAGTGCCAGATTCAGCCAAAGGGCAGACCGGCTGAAGCCGGAACTCCAACACGACCGCCATCCCACAACAAATGAAGCAAGCTTTGTATGACATTTCCCGCCAGCCATCCCGCAATCTTCCTCCTCATCAGCCTGTGCGGACTTTCAACACTCGCAGCGAAGCCTGTCGAGTCACGATGTCGCGACGTACCGGCCTTATGCAGCGAATCTGCGCGACTACGTTAAAAAGTACGCGCCGGATGCTGAACTGCTGTTGCACGAAACCTGGGCCTATCGCGTGGACGATCCACGTTTTAACATCGCGCAACCGAAGGCGGGTGAACCAAAGACGCAACGTGAAATGTATGACGGGTTGTCTAAATCGTATCGCACCATCGCCGGCGAACTCGGCGTGCGAATCATTCCCGTCGGCGATGCCTTCCACGCGACCGATACCGATGAGAAATGGGGCTTCAAACCCGATCTCACCTTCGATCCCAAGCAAGCGAAACATCCGTTGCTGCCGGACCAGAAGTTCTCGCTACACGTCGGCCGCAAGTGGCAGAAGAACAATGAAGGCGAAATGACCCTCAGCATGGACGGCCATCACGCGAGCACCGCCGGCCGTTATCTGGGCGCGTGCGTGTGGTATGAGGTGCTGTTCAAGAGTTCGTGCGTCGGGAACAAGTTCACTGCGGGGATCGATGCGGAGTATGCGAAGGTTCTGCAAGAGACTGCGCATGCGGCGGTGGAGAAGCAGTAGGCCAGCAACAAGCGTACTCGCGCAGTTCCGGCGTCGCGTTCCAAATCCTATTCGCTGGCAACAATCCGCCCATGCCGCAAACGATGCCAGTAATATCCCGTCCACATCAACATCCGAAGTGGAAAGATAAACGGCGCCGTCAACTTTCGGGCGGAGACGCGTGGGTTCAATAACCAGGCTGATTCCATTTCCAGCCAGCCGGAATCCTTGGAGTCAGAAATGGATAGAATAAGCGTGAGTTTGTCGCGGTCTGCGCCCGTGCCGAATAAACGCTCGTCGTCGAGCGATTGCAGAGCTTCGACCATCGTTCGGAAGACTTTAGCGCGGAACATGTCAAAGGTCTTCCCCGGCTGAGAAGTCCAAGCTGCTGCAAATGCCGAGAAACTATCCAGTTCTTCGACGGGATCCCAACTGGCTGTGCTGGGAAATTCATCCGAGTAGATACCAGGCCATTCGTCGGTAGCCCATCTCATCGCGGGAATTACGATTGCCCGATTAAGAAATCCTTGCTCGTGGTCCTTGATCCGTCCCAAGTACCATGCTTCGGTCACACCGATAACGGATGCACCGAAGGTGTCGTCGTCGGTCGCCAATCCGAAGCCGTAGATAGATTCACCTGGGCTTCGCCGTTGCAGATCGAGAAACGCCCGACGCGCATTGCTGCGAAACAGCTCACGGATCTGATCGAACGACTCAAAGGGCATGCCGGAATCCGTAACGCGATTTACAAGCCGTCGATTGGGATTGAGTGTCTATCGCCGCTCAGCCCTTCACCCCATCCCTCTCCCCGGAGTACCGGGGCGAGGGGGTCCACAGCGGCTGCGCCGCTTCCTGCTTCCTGCTTCCTGACTCCCGACTTCCTGACTTCCTGATTCCCGACTCCTGCTCCTCAGTCCCCCGGCTCTTCCAGATACGTGTATCCGTTGAGACCATCTTCATAGAACTTCAGGAACCGCCCTGCTTCCTGATAACCCAATCGTCCTTCTCGCACCGCGGTTTCGACGGCGGTTTGCAGGCGGGTGACGAGGTCGGCGTGGTCGAACTCGACGTAGTCGAGCACTTCACGGACAGTGTCACCTTTGACGATGGCTTCGAGAATGACTTCGCCCGTTGGCGAGCAGTCAACATGCACGGTGTTGGTGTCGCCGAACAGGTTGTGCAGGTCGCCGAGGATTTCTTGATAAGCGCCGATCAGGAAGGTGGAGAGGTAGTAGGGTTGGCCGTCGTACGGATGCAGCATCAGCGTGCGCTTCACGTCGCGGCGGTCGATAAACTGGTCGATCTTGCCGTCGCTGTCGCAGGTGATGTCTCCCAGCACCGCGGGACGCGTGGGGCGTTCGCTCAGCCGGTGGATGGGCATCACGGGGAAGAGCTGCTTGATGGCCCAGCTATCGGGCATCGATTGAAAGAGCGAGAAGTTGCAGAAGTAGGTATCGCTCAACAGCAGATCAAGCCCTTCCAGCTCTTCCGGCATATAGTCGAGCTGTTCCGCAAACCGGCGAATCTTCCGGCAGATGGTCCAGAACATCGTTTCGGCGATCGACCGCTGCTCCAGCGAAAGATAGCCTGTGCCGAACAGGGTCATGGCGACATCCATGGCCTGCTGAGCATCGTGAAAGCTTTCGAGCACGTTGCGAACGGTGATGTTCTTGTAAGTGTCCAGCAAGTCATGCAGCGGCTGTTCCGCTTCGGCGGTGATCTCCGGCAGGATGTCTTCGCCGTTCCCCTGACCCGAAACACCCAGCACGCCGAACACCAGGGCCGCATGATAGGCGGCAATCGCCCGGCCACTTTCGGAAATGATATTCGGATGCTTCACTCCCGCTTCGTCACAGACGGATTGCAGGTGATAGACCACGTCGTTGGCATATTCCTGCAACGTGTAGTTCATGCTCGATTCAAAGTTGGTTTGGCTGCCGTCATAATCAACTCCCAAGCCGCCGCCCACATCGAGAAACTCCAGCCCCGCGCCGCGCTTGATCAGATCGACATAGGCTCGGCCCGCTTCGACCATCGCTCCTTTGATCTGGCGGATGTTGGTGATCTGGCTGCCGAGGTGAAAGTGCAACAGCTTGAAGCAATCGAGCATGTCGCGGCTTTTCAGCTCTTCGACGGCCTTCAAGATTTCTCCAACCGTGAGCCCAAACTTGCTGCGAAAACCGCCTGACGATTGCCAACGGCCGGAACCTTTCGCGGCCAGCTTGATCCGCATCCCAATCTGCGGCCGCACACCGACCTTTTCGGCGTACTTAAGGATCAGCGCCAGCTCGGTGTATTTCTCGACTACCGGAATCACATTCCGGCCGATCTTCTGCGCGAGCATCGCCATTTCGATGAACTCGGCGTCCTTGAAGCCGTTGCAAATGATGGGCGTTTCAGCGTCCGTCATCGCCACGACGGCCAGCAACTCCGGCTTGCTGCCCGCTTCGAGGCCGAAGCCATAAGGCTTGCCGTATTGCACCACTTGCTCGACGACATGCCGCTGCTGGTTCACCTTGATGGGGTAAACGCAGGTGTACTTGCCTTTGTAATCGTGCTCTTTGATCGCCTGGCCGAATGTTTCGAACATATCGCGCAGGCGGTCCTTGAGAATCCCGTTAAAGCGGAGCAGAATTGGCAGATCGAGGCCGCGGAGTTGCAACCGATCGACCAGTTCCTTCATATCGATGCCGATGCTGGGGTCCTTGTTGGGATGGACCTGCATGTGCCCCTTGGCGTTGACCGAAAAATAGCCCTTGCCCCACCGCGGCACATCGTACAACTCGCTGGCATCGGTAACGGTCCACCGCTCCACGGCATCTTTCAGCATCTCAGGCAGTCCCCAGTCGTTTGTCGCAGTCGGATTTTCGCGAATCGGAAAACGACTGATTATACGCGGATTGGCGCGAGGGCAAGGCGGCGAAATTG
>JAYTUF010000350.1:0-7785 GCA_043744755.1 Anatilimnocola sp. | reverse complement strand
AATCCGTCAACTACTAACTGGAGAGCCGTGTGCGGGAAACCCGCCAGCACGGTTCGGAGGGAGGGGAGTCCGGCTCAACCGGACTTCCCTACCCCTATCTGAATGACGAATTGCTGCTGGACAGCGCCCCGCCTCATCAAAAAAACGGCTGCTCCGCCCACCAGCAGAATTCCAACACCCAGCAGCACCAAGACTGCGACCACGGCAACCGCTGCCCCGCTGCTGTCGTTGCGTCGTTCGTCGGACATGGGGTTTCCTCCTCGGGAGTCTCTTGCTTCGGCGTAAACAAATAGCAGTCCGGCTTTGTGAGTGCATTTGAATCGATCCCGGAGGGATCGAAGCAATTAGCCCCAGGTTGAGCGCAGCGACACCTGGGGTTCCCGAGGCAAATTCCAGCTCCCGATCCCGAAGGGATCGCAGTCTCCCGGCGCTGCGATCCCTGCGGGATCGGGGGAATGATTTTCTCGGTTTTCCCCGGGTATCGGCTAACGCCTCAACCCGGGGCTAATGGCTGCGAACCCTTCGGGTTCAAGGCAGATCGATGAATTCATCAACTACTTCGTCGGATGCTCGAAGCCAATGTTCATTTCTTTCAATAGGTCAGTTACTTTTGTCAGCGCTTCACTGTTAGCTTGATTGACGTTAATGAACGATACATAAAGTTCACTTTCGCCGCGCTTCCGGTCCGTCAGTTGGGTCTTTAGCTCCTCCAGCGTAACGGCCGAACCAGCGAGCAGCATCTTGCCGTCGGCCGCGAATTCGATCGTCAAGCTTGGCGCTGCCGCAGCCGGCGTTAGGTTGGGATCGGGTTCAAGTATGGGGGCCGGCACAGGCGGTGTCGCGGCCTGCATGTCCGCCATCACGCGAGTTTCCATTACTTGCACATCCGAGCTGCGGACGGAAACAAAGAACAATGCTCCGCCCACCACAACCACCACCCCCAGCAGACCGAGAATGCCCAGAATGACCACGATGGCCACCACCGCGCCGCTGCCATCACCGCGTCGTTCGTCACTCATGTTCGATTTCTCCTGTTGAGCCGATACCAGCCCGCTGCCGTTTACGCCGCCGTCATCTTATCCTGGTATTCGGCAACTCCCAAGTGTTCTTGCTGACTTCGCTCATGACCGATCAACGTTTTCCCAAGACCCTGCACCTGCTCAAGCAGGCCCAGTTCGATCGCGTGTTCGCCTCGCGCGCCTACGCTGCCGACGATCATTTGATAGTGCATGGCTGCGCGAATGAACTTTCGATCAGCAGGTTGGGATTGAGCGTATCGAAGAAATCGGGCAATGCGGTGGCGCGAAACTATTGGAAACGCTCAATCCGCGAAGCCTTTCGGCGAAATCGTGCGCAGTTTCCGGGCGGCATCGACCTGGTGGTGCGTCCGCAAAAGGGAGCGACCGCCGATAGTTTGACGATCGCGCAGTCACTGCCCGCACTGGTGCGGAAGTTGGCTAAGCGGCTGAAGATTCCGCTGAACTTGCTGCCGGAGAGTTTGCCATGAGTACCATCGGGTGCTGGCTGCGGTCGCTGACGGCTGCGGTGCTGATCGGTTGTGTCCGGCTGTATCAGTTCTTTCTAAGTCCGATCTTCGGCCGTCAATGCCGGTTTCAGCCGACATGTAGCCACTACTATATTGGCGCGGTGCAAAAATACGGCCCCCTCCGGGGTTCGCTCAAAGGACTATGGCGCATCTGCCGGTGCAATCCGTTTTGCCAGGGCGGGATTGATCCGCCCTAAGTTGGAGTTCCGGCTTTAGCCGGTCTTCCTGCAAACTAAAACCGGCTGAAGCCGGAACTCCAACTAAAACACAAGGACGAGCCGTCTTGGCAAAACTCATTATTGGTTGTGGATATTTAGGGCAGCGAGTGCTGGACTTGTGGCGGGCCAGCGGGGAACGGGTCTACGCGGTGACGCGCTCACCGGAGCGGGCTATCGCGTGGTCCCAGGCGGGCGTGTTGCCACTCATTACCGATATCACGCGGCCCTTGGAGATTGTTGCTCCTGGTGATGTGCAATCCGTGCTGTTCGCCGTCGGCTTTGATCCTCAGGCTGGGCCTTCCATTCACGAGGTCTATGTGGAAGGGCTGGCGCGGGTGCTCGCTTGGCTGCCACCCGCCGTGCGGCGTTTCATCTACATCAGTTCCACGGGCGTCTATGGTTCGTTCCAGGGAGACTGGATCGACGAAGATTCCCCTTGTGAGCCGCAGCGCGAAGGAGGCAAAGCCTGCCTGGCCGCGGAACAGTTGCTGGCTTCGTCGTCGCTAGCGGATCGTGCCGTTGTCTTGAGACTGGCCGGCATCTATGGCCCCGGTCGCATCCCGCGGGCGAAGGATTTGCTGGCCGGTGAGGTGCTTGATGCGTCCCCCACGGGCTATCTCAACCTGATTCACGTCGCCGATGCCGCCCGAATTGTAATGTTGGCGGAACAGCAGCCTCAAACCTCCCGCTGCCTGCTGGTCGCCGACGGAAACCCGGTCCTGCGCGGCGAATACTATCACGAACTGGCCCGCCTGCTCGGCGCTCCTCCTCCGCAGTTCGCCCTTGGAACCAGCGAATCGCCGACTGCCAAACGTGGCGCGGCCGATAAGCGAATCAGCAATGCTCGGCTGCTGCGCGAGCTACATCCCGTGTTTCAATTTCCGGATTATCGCGCCGGCCTGGCCGATGCGGTCGCTGATTGGCGGGCGAAGCAGAATCTGGTTTAACAAATTCGCGTGGAAACGGCCCTTCAGCGGTTGCTCTTTCGGGCGGTGTTGCTTACGATTCCGCCGTCCCTCTCGTTTGGTTCCTCCTTCGCTGCCAGCAGCACCCTTGGCCTGCATGAAGCCCGTCAAATTCGACGATCAACTGGCGAGTTTTTTAGACCTGGCAGCCAACCTCTGCCGGGAACAAGAAGCGACCGCCGTGCTGGTGCTCTTGCCCGGTCCCACGGATTGGCATGAGCTGAAGGAAAAACTCGCGGGGCTGAAGATCGTCGTGACTGCCGATCAGGCCACGGAAGTGGCCGGTGCAACCGAAGCAGGGCTCGAAGTAATCTTGCTGAACATGCCCGAAGCGCCGATTTTTGAACGGCTGACCCAAGCGCTGCTGGCCGGTGTGGCCCGCGAGATCTTCGCACCGGGTGCCGGTGTGGTCGTTGCCTATTCAGGCTTCGATGCCGAGGCCATCGATTCGATCAGCTTCATTCGTCTGGATGAACACCTGGGCCGGCTGACCGCTCGTGACCTGCGGCAGCTCGAAACCAGCGTGCCGCTCGATACGCTCAAGGTCGTTGTCGATCTGGCCGTCGAAATCGGCCGCGAGGGTCGCGAAGGGAAAGCCGTCGGCACGATGTTCGTCGTCGGCGATACCCGCAAGGTGCTGACCCACAGCCAGCCCGCCGGCTTCGATCCTGTCCGTGGCTATCCCAAAGCCGAGCGCGATCTGCACGACCCGCGGGTTCGCGAAGCGATCAAAGAAGTGGCCATGCTGGACGGGGCCTTCATCGTGTCGGCCGAAGGACTAGTCGAGAAGGGCGCGCAGCTTGTCGATGCACCCTACGCCGACCTGACCGTCTCGAAGGGCCTCGGTGCCCGACACTGGGCCGGCGCGGCCATCAGCAAAGCCACCCACGCCATCGCAATTGTGGTCAGCCAATCGAGCGGCACCGTGCGAATCATGCAAAACGGCGAAGTCATGCTCCGCATCGAACCCTTCCGCCAGGCCATGAAGTGGAAAGAGTTTGAATACGAACGGCCCATGGATGGGGATGATTAGTAATTTGTGTGCCACTCGCAAGGTCTGGTGTGCCACTGGCAAGGAAGTCGCGCGAAATCATTTTCCAGGCAACATGACGTCGCCGCGACTGACGGCCAGTGTTGACCCGGATTGCGGCTCCGCACTGGCCTCATCGTTCCAAAGAGACTGTCCCACTTAGTCGATACAATTGAATCGATCCCGAAGGAATCAAAGCGATTAGCCCCCGGTTGAGCGCAGCGACACCGGGGGTTCGCGACGCGTTTTTCACCCCTCGATCCTGAAAGGATCGTAGCATCACGGCGCTGCGATCCCTTCGGGATCGATGCAGGAGTTAGCAGTTTTCCCCGGGTATCGGCTAACGCCTCAACCCGGGGCTATTGGCTGCGAACCCTGCGGGTTCAAGACAGGTGCGAAAACCGGAGAATTTCCAAAGTTCGCGGATTGCCGAATGATGAACCTCAAAGTTGCAGGCTGATATGATCGACGATCAATTAATTAATTAAATTGGATGTAGCTGGTATTGGAATTATCTTTCACTCGCCGATTGCAACAAAGCATATCCCTGAGGGAATGGACTATTTGACATCGAATTATACGACCGAAAAGCAAGTCCAAAAACATATTCAGAAAGGTGACATCGTAGGATTCAGCACCGGCTCGTCTGGCGTCTTTTTGCTAAGAATCCATTCCGGATATCCTGACAATGAGTACCTGCAACATTGCGAGTATAAGTTACGTTTGGGCTTGGAATGTCGCGGCGGAATAGTTTGCTTTCGCGACCTTTACGAACTTCTTGATTGGCGGCAGGATTGTCCGAATGAGCAGTCGATAAGCCTACCGGATGGCTATTATCATGTGACCCTGTGCTCCAATTCACCCGAGTCGGGGATCTTAGGGGACGATCAAACAATTGATGTGTATCTCCAGCCAGTGGAAAACTTTCCGCGGCTCGCGAAAGAGGGCGTGCCAACACTTTGCATGTAGGTCAACATCTTATGCCCATCCGCCTCGCCGATTTGCATGATCCCCATGATGCCCGCTGGGTCGTCGAACTTCTGGATATGTATTCCCGCGATGCGTTCGGCAGCAATGCGCCTCTCGCTCAAGCTGCGCGGGAAAACTTGATCCCTGGTTTGCTCAAGCACGGCGGTGCGCGGGTGTTCCTGGCGTTCGACGATGAGGACAATGAACAGAGTCCTCTCGGTCTCGCCATCTGCCTGCTCGGTTTTTCATCCTTCCGCGGCGCAGCGCTGCTGAACATCCATGACATCGCCGTCTCGCCCACTGCCCGCGGCAAAGGAGTCGGCGCAGCGTTGCTCGCCGCGCTGGAAGCGGACGCCCAGGCACTCGGCTGCTGCAAGATCACGATGGAAGTCCGCAGCGACAACGGGCGCGCTCAAGCTCTTTACCAACGGATCGGCTACCACGGCAGCGAACCGGAGACCTGGTTCTGGACGAAGGATTTGCCGTAACTCAACACACCACCCTGTAGAGGGGTGTCCATTAATCGACTGTCTTGCGAGTCACAATTCGCGCCGTTTACGCGTTTGGCAACTATTTGCTGCGGAGTTGATGGACGATTTGGCTGGGACGACGGTCGGCAGCAATGAAGTTACGTCGGCAACAGACCGCGCGGCAGGCCAATGTCGGCGATCTCCAGCGTGCCCAAACAGGCCCGCGCCGCGGGGTTCGCGAACCCGATCTTGGCAGCGACGAACGTGCAGGTGACGTCTGCTCGGACCGTGGGAACGGCAGCTTCACCCGTATCGCAGTCAAGGCCGCTGGGTAGATCGACCGCGAACTTTTTGGCCGATGAAGCATTGATCCGCTCGATGGCTGTGGAGATCGGCGGCTGCGGATTGCCCCTAGCGCCGGTGCCGAGCAGGGCATCGACAATCCAATCGGCGCCGGCCAGATGGGCATCGATTGGAGCGGCGGAAACGGTTGGATCCATGACGTGCAGCGGGAGTTGGCACTTCTGGGCGATCCGAAAGTTGGTCGCCGCATCACCTCGTAAGGCGCTTGGTTCCGCGAAGACCAGGATCTTCACGGCCATCCCTGCCCCATCGAGGTGCCGGGCGATCACGAAGCCATCGCCGCCGTTGTTCCCTTTGCCGCAGCAGATGACCACCGGCCCGCGGCAGCCATGCGACATGAGCGACAGGAAGCAACTGCGGCCAGCATTCTCCATCAGCACCAGCCCTGGCAGGCCGAATTCCTCCGCTGCCCGGCGGTCGATCTCGTGGACTTGATCCCGGCTCAGTGATTTTGGCGTAGACATTTGCTCTGGGAACCTCAAGCGGTGGCGGAGAGAATAGAATAGCAGTCGTGTACGTCGTTCGGTCCCCGCTGAAGAGTCTATCCCGATGCCTCTGTACGAATACCAGTGCGAAGATTGCCAAGCCGAAGTCGAACTGCTGATTCGCGGCAGCGAACGGCCGAAGTGTCCGAAGTGCGAGAGCCAAAAAATGCACAAGCTGCTGAGCGCCCCCGCGGCCCACATGGCATCAACCAACGGAGTACCTTTCGGCGGCATGCCGATGAGCAATGGCGGAGGCGGCTGCGGCAAACCTCAGTGCGGGCAAGGTCGCTGCATGGGTGGGATGTAAATGAAGTTGCTCGTCGATGGCTACAACCTGTTGCATGCCAGCGGTGTGTTCGGCAAACCCAGCGACCCACCGACGCTCGAGACCGCCCGGCGGGCGCTGCTCGATTTTCTCGCGCAACATTTGACCGAGCGGGAACGTGCGCGGGCCACCGTCGTCTTTGATGGCAAGGATGCGCCGCCCGGTCTTCCCTCGCACGGCAAGCATGAGCAGATTCAAGTGATCTTCTCCCGCCGCAAAACGACTGCCGATGAACTGATTGCCGAGATGATCGCGGCCGAGAATGATCCCCGGCAACTGCTGGTCGTGACCAGCGACCACGGTGTGCAACGTGCGGCGAGGCAACGGGGCGTGGCCGTGCAAGACAGTGAATTGTGGGTGCGCGAAGTTCGGCAGCGAGCAACGACGGTGACGACGACAGCGGAGAAACCGGAGCAGGTTCAATCAGCCGCCGACGTGCAACATTGGCTGCAAGAGTTCTCCCCACCTCCGCCGCAGGTGACTAAAGCGAAGCAGAAATCGCGAGACAAATCATGAAGCTCGTTCGCGTCGGCGCGGCCATCCTGAATCAAACGCCCCTCGACTGGGACGGCAACAAGCGGCGGATCAGCGGCGCCATCGCCACCGCCCGGCAGCAGGGCGTTTCAATCCTTTGCCTGCCCGAACTGTGCATCACGGGTTACGGTTGCGAAGATGCCTTTCACGCGGTCGGCACGCAGGAATATGCGTTGCAAGTGCTGGGCGAACTGCTGCCGGAAACGCGGGGAATGATCGTTTCGTTCGGCGTGCCGCTGCTGTATGGCAGCGGACTCTATAACACGTCGTGCTTGGCCGCGGATGGCAAGTTGCTGGGGTTCGTCGGCAAGCAGAACCTGGCGGGCGAAGGGATTCACTACGAGCCGAGGTGGTTCAAGCGCTGGCCCGCCGATGTGCAAGTGCCGGTGCGAGTGATGGGGCGCGAGGTTCCGCTGGGGGACCTGATTTTCGATTGCGGGGGCGTGCGATTGGGTTTTGAGATTTGCGAAGATGCTTGGGTGGCTGAGCGGCCGGGGGGCAATCTCGCGCAGCGAGGCGTGGACCTGATTTTGAATCCCAGCGCCAGCCATTTCGCGTTTGGCAAGCACGAGGTCCGCCGCCGCTTTGTGACGGAAGGCTCGCGGGCGTTCAACGTGGGCTACATCTACGCGAACTTGGTCGGAAATGAATCGGGCCGCGCGATCTACGACGGCGATGCAATGATCGCCGTCGCGGGCAAGCTGATTGCGACCGGGCCGCGCTTTTCGTATGCCGATTGGCAGGTGACATCCGCGGTGCTCGATATCGAGGCCATCCGCATGGGCCGGGCCCGTCTGGGCAGTTTTCGCCCGGAGATTATGGAGGATCAAGGCGGAACCGTCCGTTCTGAGTTTTCCTTCCCCACTGTGCAGCCCGAGAA